>JAQTPU010000070.1 GCA_028712575.1 Candidatus Iainarchaeum sp. | reverse complement strand
TTTCATAGCTTGCCAGGTCCATTATCTGCAGGGAATCGCCCATTATGGCAACAACCTGCGCAGTTCCCTTTACGATTATTGGAATTTCCGCATCTGCGCTTGTTGGCTTCAAAAGGGTTTTTTTAGACCCGGTAAAGACGTCAAAAGCCGTTATTCTCGCCTTTGCCGCGCCGTGCTTTCCGGGCTTTGATTTTTCAATTCCCTTTATCTGGCAGACTGCGCCGTCAATCAGGACATAATTTCCCGGCCTTAAGGCGCCGACTGAATCAAACCTTTTTTCTCCCTCATCAGCCATAAACACCACTCAAAAAATTTTTCAGTCAACTAATATCAATAAATAGATTGAATTTAAAAAGCTTGTTGAAAAAAAAAGGAACCTGGTGTGCCTGGCTGTTCCTGCCGGGTTAAAATAGGCAGTTGTTTCCGCATAAGCGGTTTTTTCACTGGCACAAGCCCTGAATCCGGCCAGGGCCGTAACCAATTTTTCCACTGGTTTTTTCAGGCCTGGAATCTGTTTTAATAGTTTTTGATTATTATTAATTATCGACATAACGGTGTTTTTCTTGTTTGATGAAATGAAAAAAAATCTTGGAAAAGTTGTGCCCAAAAAAAAGGAAAAAAACCTTGCTGTTTTCATTGACGGCCCTAACATTCTGCGGAAAGACCTTTCAATCGATTTGGGGGACATTAAGAAGGCAATCAAGCCATATGGAAAATTGAGAATTGCAAAGGTTTTTTTGAACCAGTTCGCGAGCAACAAGCTTGTCGAGGCAGTGGCAAACCAGGGTTTTGAGGCTGTTATGACTGTCGGGGATATTGATGTTGCAATGGCTGTAGAGGCCACTGAAAGCATTTTCAACAAGAATGTCCAGGGAATTGTTTTTGTGAGCCGTGACTCTGATTTCCTGCCCGCGCTTATAAAGGCAAAAAGGTATGGCAAGGAAACAATTGTCGTCCTTGCCGAACAATCCAGTGCGGCTGCATTAAAAAACACTGCGGACGAAGTAATAGTATTGAAAGGAGCTTGATTCTGAATGGATTTGCCTGTTGGGGAATTTATTGAAAGCGGCATTGTTTCAAAAAGCGGCATTGTAAAGGAAAAGCTGGATGCCCTGCTTGAAACAGAGTTTTCAGGCTATATTGTCCTTACAATCGAGGGCAGGGGCGGAATTGAGGAAGGCGCCCTCCTGATACAGCAAAACAGGATCATTGGCGCGATTTTTGATTATTTGAATTTTAACAGGAAGGTTTTCGGGGACACTGCTGTTTCGCATTTTTTCAATGCCGCGGCGGCCGACTTCGGAAACATGGATATAATCGCCTTGAGCAAGCAACAGATAGAATTAATAATTGCTTTCAACGAAAAAATAGAATTAAGCAGGCCCATTCTGCAGAAAGACCTTGCCAGAATAAACCTTGACAAGTACACTCCCAAACTTGCAGAGGGCTTTCTTGGAAACGACCTTCTGAAGAATGAATCAAGGTTCGATGTTTTCAGGAAAGTGGGCCTGGCGGAATTCACGCGCAGAATGGAATAAAAGGTGTGATTAATGGGGTTTTTTTCAAAAACAATCGGCAGATTGGCGGCCATAGTGCTGGACCTGGATTATACGCAGCAGCCGAAAGAGCAGATTGCCGCGCTTAACGACTTCCTGACAAAAAACAAGTTTGAAATAGAAACAGGCGACCTTGAGGAGTTCCTTGCGCTTTTGAAAAAAAAGCATTTTGTGGATTCGATAACAATTTCAAAAGCCGGGGAGCTTGTTGCAAGCAGCGAAGGCGACGGGATAGGGGACAGTTTTGCAAGCGCCGCATTGATTGAATTCATAGGGAAGCAGATTGAAGACCCGCAGACAGTCCTGATGAAAATGACGGACTGCTGGTTCATGATTTTCCCCTTCAACCAGAACATTTACATTATCAAGGCGGGAACAAGCCTTTCAACAATAGAACTGCGCGCCCTTGCAAGGGAGCTGGATTCTTTCCTCAAAAAGGAAAAAAACAGCAGGGTAAGAAACAGCATTTCTGCAAAAAAAATATTGAATTAAATATGGCGCCTGGAAAAAGCTTTGCGAAGCAGTTTCCAAGGTTTTCGAAAGCGGCGGGGCTTCGAAAAGCTTTTTAATGGATAACTGGCTATTTGTTTTACTGTAAGTGGGTTTTATGGGAAGAATAATAACAATTGTTTCGGGAAAAGGCGGAGTCGGAAAAACGTCGCTGACTGCAAACCTGGGCGTGGCGCTCGCGCAGTCAGGCCTGAAAGTCCTGCTTGTGGATGCCGATGTTGCAATGGCAAACCTGTCGCTTATCCTGGGAATGCAGAGTTCCCCGATTACACTGCACGATGTCCTGCTGGGCGAATCAACAATCGGCGATGCTGTTTATGACGGGCCCGGCGGGGTTTTTTTTGTTCCAAGCGGATTGAGCCTTGAGGCATACAGGAGAGTCGATTCCGAAAGGCTGGAATCAGTCATCAGGAGCATCCAGGAAAAATAC
This sequence comes from Candidatus Iainarchaeum sp., assembly GCA_028712575.1. Lineage (GTDB taxonomy): Archaea > Iainarchaeota > Iainarchaeia > Iainarchaeales > JAGVNX01. Next base: position 2,255 of record JAQTPU010000070.1, on the reverse strand, counting down.
GATTATATCCTGATTGATGCGCCTGCAGGAATTGAAAAAAATGTCATGGCTGCAATTGCGGCCGCGGAGGAAACCCTTATTGTCACGACACCAGACAGCCCGAGCGTTGCGGATGCAATAAAAATAAAGCTTGTTGCGCAGAGGCTGAACGTGAATCCCATAGGGGCAATCATTAATTTTGTCAGGAATGAAAAAGGCGAAATCCGCGCACAGGACATTACAAAGTTGCTGGAACTGCCTGTGCTCGGAACAGTGCCTGAAGACCCGGAGATAAGAAGGAGTTTCATGCAGGAAAATGCACTGCCAATGATTCTTCACAAGCCGAATTCCCCCGCAAGCAATGCAATACGGAAAATTGCGCAGAAGCTGTCAGGAAAGGCGGTTGAAGCCGAATCCGAAGCAAAAGGGCAGGGCTTCTTTTCAAGGTTATTCGGAAAATTCAGGAAAAAATAGCAGAAAATACAATTAAAAAAATAAAGGAGCAATTTGAAAAAGTGATGAATTATGGCAAACAGACCGTTCGATGTTTTGAACAATGCAATCGGAAAAGAAGTACTCATAATACTTAAAGGCGACATTTCAATCAGGGGCACATTAAAGGCATTCGATGTCCATATGAACATTTTAATTGAAAATGCCGAACAGCTTGTAAACGGCGAAATGAAGACAAAATTCGGCAAGTTAATGATCCGCGGGGACAACATTCTTTTCATTTCCCCTTAAACCTATTTTTTAAAAAACATTCACAGGACAAACTAATTATCGGAAAGTTGTTTACCAAAGATTAAGGTTCTTTTTCTTTGGTCAACAGCCTTTTCTTGGAAAGAACATTGCAAACTTTGGGTTTGCGATGCCTCACAAAGCTTTGCTTTGTAAGGAAGCCTGGGAAAAAGAAGCTTTTTGCTTCGCAAAAAGAAGCCTGGGGAAAAGAGGATTTTGCTGCGCAAAATCTTTCTTTGGCAACCTGCCTTTCTTTTCCAAAGAAAGGCGGATGGGCTGATAGTATAATGGTAGAATTCCTCCTTGGCGTGGAGGGGGTCCGGGTTCAACTCCCGGTCAGTCCAAGAGCTTTTCTTTGCCATGCAAAGAAAACCTCGGAAAAGAAATACTTTTTGCTAACGCAAAAAGTGCTTCGCAAAGAAAAGTCTTGGGAAAGAAACAAAATTGCCCTGCAATTTTAAAAGCAGTCAGTCAGGATTTCGGGTTTCTTAGATTTGAGGGAAATAGGCAAAATACTTTTTTTATTCATTATATTCCCGGGGAGGCATTATTTCGGGATAATGCGCTGTTTTTGGCCATGTGAAATTCTTTTATATTTCCTCAATCCTTTATTGTATTGTTATGGCTGGTACAAAAAGGATTCTTCTTGACGGCATAAAAAAGCTTCTTGCCTTAAAAGTGCCCGACGAGGAAATAATCGCTAATTTAAAGGATGTCGGGGTCGGGGAGAAACAGGCAAGGTCGCTTATTGAAGAGGTGAGGCGCGGCGGTTCTTTTGAGGAAGAAACGGAAACTGCAGAGGAATGGGAAAAAGAGCCCGAAGAGGATAGGCAGGAAATTGCACAGGAGGAAGAAAAAGAGCCTGTGCGGGAAGAAGAGCCTGTTTCAGAAGAAGATGCACAGGCAGAGGCGCTTGCAACACAATATGGCTCTGCAGAGCAGGAAGAAAAAATGCCGGAGGAGCATCTTGCATTGGATGACGAGGAAGATGAAAAACAGCCTGCAGGGAAAGAGGCTGAAAGCATTTCTTCTGATGAAAAAGAAGCCGTAGAGGAAAAGCGGGAGGAAACAGGGCCTGTGTTTGAAGAAGGGCCTGAAGGTGAAACAAAGGCCGGGAGGGATGTTGGAAAAGCCCTTGCAAAGCAGAAAAAAAGGAAGCATGAAAAGGGGGGCGAGGATTTTGGAAAGTTGTGGGAGAAGGGGATTCTTACCCTTGTAAACCAGCGCCTGCAGGAAATGAAAAATATTCAGGCTGACATTGGCGGCGAGATTCAGAAGCGCGCCGCAGAGGTTGCAAAAAAAGAGGTGGACAAGGTCAATGCATTGTTTGAGGGGCAGAGGGCCCTGACTGCCGAGGCAGTGAATTCCAAGCTGGAGCAGAAGACAAGGCAGCTTGACAAGATGCTTGATGCAAAGGTTCTTGAGCTGAAGGAAATTTCGCGGGCAATAAAGGGCGATGTTGCAAGGCTTGAGAAACTGCAGCAGGCGCAGAAAGACGGCTTGAAGGAGATAATGCAGAAGCTTATCGAGGTGGA
>JAQTPU010000069.1 GCA_028712575.1 Candidatus Iainarchaeum sp. | reverse complement strand
AGGGGAGATGTTGCGGGCCATGAAAGGGATCCGCCGACAGTCGCAAAGGAGTTCACTGCACAGATTGTTGTATTGAACCATCCGACAGCGATTCCAATCGGATACACTCCGGTTTTCCACCTGCACACAGCGCAGCTGTCCTGCACAATAACTGAAATCCAGAAAAAACTCGACGTGAAAACAGGCCAGGTAAAAGAGGAAAACCCGAAATTTTTGAAAACAGGAGACGCAGCAGTAGTCAAAATCGTCCCGACAAAGCCGGTTGTAGTTGAGGAATACAAAAAGTTCCCGCAGCTCGGCAGGTTTGCAATCAGGGACATGGGGCAGACGGTTGCTGCAGGAATTGTTTTGAGCGTGACACCAAGGGACAAAAAATAAGTGTTGCGTGAAAAACAATCGTGGAAGTAAGCTTTTTTACTTCCATTTTTTTCCCTTATTTTTATATTGATTTTTTTGAAAGGCGATGGGAATGCAAAAAGCGAGGATAAAACTGACAAGCCCGGATTTTAAGCAGCTTACGAGCATTTGCGCGCAGCTCCTGGATGTTGCAGAAAAAACAGGCGTGAAGCATTCGGGTGCAATCCCTTTGCCTACAAAAAAACTTGTTATTCCAACCAGAAAGGCGCCGTGCGGCGGAGGGACCGAAACTTATGAAAAATGGCAGCTCCGAATCCACAAGCGCATGATTGACATTGAGGCTGACGAAAGGACACTCCGCAGGATAATGCGCGTGGAAGTTCCGGAATCCGTCCACCTGGAAATTGAACTGAAAGAATAATCCTGGTTTTTTAATGCTGTTTTTATAAAAAATTTGCCTTTAACTTGAAGGCTGTTTTTCTTTCTTTTGGGCGGCACAAATCAAGTTCTTTTTCTTTTGGGAAACCTATATGCGCTTTTCTTTTTCTTCGCAAGAAAAAGAAAAGGGGGGTAAGATTTTTATTCTTCTAGCCCCTATTATTTTGGGATGTTTTTGAAATTGGAGTGCAAATTGTGCATTTTGCTGCTGGCCGTGGTTTTTTCCGCGGCAACTGTGCTGGCGGAATGCGGCAACGAGGTTTGTGAAGCCGGCGAAAATTTTTCAAACTGCCCGATTGACTGCCAGAATACAAGCCTTGAAATTATATTGGAGTCTCCTGCGGCAAACCAGGTTTTTTTGCACGGCGACACTGTTATTGTGAAAGCAAGGCTTTTTGATTCGCAGAAGAATGTGCTGAACCCGGATTATTTTTCGATAAGGGGCTTTTTCGGGAACATTGCGCTGAATGATGACGGCGATCATAATGATGCAAAATGGAAAGACGGTGTTTTTGGAGGCTATTTCAAGGTGTGGCTCGGCCAGCCTGCTGGGGTTTACCCTGTTTCAATAGTGGCGGGTTATGGAAAAACCAATTTGATTAAGAAGATCAATATTGAAATAAAGCCCGAGCTTACCACGAGCCTGAAGACTGACAGGGGCGTCTATTACCTTGGCGATGAAATAATCTTTGCAGGGACTGTTGCGAGGCACGAAACACCCTTGAAAAAAAAATTTGAACTGCTTGTTGCTGATGCAAAGGGCAAGCAGTATAGGCTGCCTGTCGAAACAAATGCAGAGGGGATTTTCACTACAAAGCTGCATACCTCCCTGATTGATGCTCCGGGAATATGGGCCGCGAATTTTAATTTCCTGGATGATTTCAACAATACTGCAAAAAGCGAAATAAAAATCGAGGTTAAGAGCCAGGAAGCGAGGTCCTCGCTTTCAATAGAGCTGATTGAAGGGCCTCTGCTGTTTTACAGGCGCGGCAATGATCTTCTCCTGCTTGTGAAGGTCAGGGATGATTTGGGAAAAGAGCTTGAAGACGCAAACATTGAGCTGGTTACGCCCAATGGGCTGCGGGTGCCTTTTGAAAAAAGCGATGCAAACCAGTTTTTTGTCGCAATAAAAGTGCCTGTTTCAATGCCTTCGGGCAAGCAGAGTTTTACAATAAGTGCAAAGGCAATTTCGGAGAACGCCTGGAAAAGCGGGGACCTTAACTTGAGGCTGAACATAAAAGACCTGGGCGTAAAAACAGAGCTTTTGTCGCCCATGACAAATGAGGTGCAAGTGGGGGATACAGTGGTGTTCAGCGTCAGGATGTATTATGAGAATGGCGAGCCGCTTTCAACAAAGTTTGTTGATGCAAAAGTGAATTCGGAGCAATTGAGGCTGGATTATGAGGAAACAGGGGTTTATTCGGGCAGATACACTGTAAAGCCAGGGGATTCTGAAATAGACTTTACAATAGATTTTACAGACGAATTCCAGAACAAGGGCAGTTTTGGGGCAAAGATAGGCGTGGAAGGCATATCAATCCAGTATTACCTCAAGGAATATTTTTATTACATTCTGGCGGTTATTCTTGCAGTTGTTCTGGCGCTTTTCCTTTTGAGAAGGAAAATGAAGGCCAGGCTGGAGATTTCGAGGCTAAGGAGAAAAATGGGCCTTTATTCCGAGCTTATGGAAAAGGCAGACAAGGATTTCGTCGAGGGCACGATTACAAGGGGCGAGTTCAACAGGATTACCACAAAATATTCCGCAGAACTGGCTGCCGCAAAAGCGAGGCTTGAAGAGCTGGAGGTTGACAGGCATGCAAGGAAGGAATAAAATCTTGTTTTTCGGGTTTTGCATTTTCTTTTCCGCCCTTGTTTTAAGTGCGGGCGCAATAAGCATTAATGCCGCAAAAAATATTGAAAAGGGCGGCCGCCTTGAAATAACAGGCACAGGCCTTCCTGGAAAGGTGGCAATCAAAATTTTTTCCGAAGACTGGCTTATAAAGGAAAAGGAAGTTTTCACTGACAGCAACGGCTTTTTTGTTGCGGATTATAACATTGGGTTTACAGATCCGAGCGGGAACTGGCGGGCTGTTGCATCCCAGAACCAGGACAGGGATACTGCAAATTTTACTGTTGCCCATTCAAATGAATCCGCTTTTTTGTTCATAAAATTCTTCAGCCCTTCCAAGCAGAGCTTTCTCGCAACGGAAAAGGTTTCTTTCAATGTAAAAATCACTGATTCCGGAAAAAATGTGGAACGCGCGGTTGTCTATGCATGGTTCCCAATGGTTGAAAAAACCCTGCTTGCTGAAACAGAATCCGGCATTTATTCCGGAGAGCTTGCGATTCCGCCTGTATTGCAGCCCGGGGACTACAATGTTTTTGTAACTTCGGAAAAGGTAATTTCAAGCTGGGACAGGCGCGGCGGGGAAGGCATTATGAATGTAACTGTGGCAAGGCCCGAGATTATAATCAGGATAATAAAGCCGGCATTATACGAGTCAAGTATCGGCGAAACAATTGAAATCCTTGCGGTTCCGGAATACAGCACAGGCGCAAAGCCTGCTGAAACAGAAATGGTTGCGGAAATAAAGGGCCGGAAAATAGCTTTTGAGAAGACAGCAGAAGGGTTTCTGGCAAGCTATGCCCCGGATGAGGGCGATGTCGGGCTGCTCAAGGTGAAAATTTCTGGTTATGATTCGTTCGGGAATTCCGGCCAGGAAGAGATTTCCCTGAAAATAACCGGTCTTGAAAAGAGTTTTTGGCAGAAGAACCTCTGGCTCATAATAACTGCCGTTGCTGTTGTTTGCGCCTGCTGCTTCGCGGTTTTATGGTTTTTCAAAAAACGCACAAAAGAGAACGCCTTTGCGAAAAAGAAAAGGGAAATTGAGACAAAAATGAAAAAAGTCGAGGAAAGCTTTTACAAGAGGCCGACTGTTGACAGGAAAACATTTGATGACGTGCTTGCAAAGTACAGGGAAGAGCTTGACGACCTTAAAGGGAAAGATTAAAAACAGGTAAAAACAAATAATACTGATTATTGAAAAAACAGCAATCGGCAAAAAAAAAGTGGTTTAATGCAAAAAAGCGAAAAACGTGAAGTTGTCCCCCTGATGGTTTCTGATTTCGACAGGCTCATTGAAAAGGGAGGGGTAAAGCGCGGAGACAACATACTGATTTCCGGAGGGACAGGGACTGGAAAGACAACCTTCTGCATGCAGTCCATTTTAAGCGGCGCAGGAAGGGGCGAGAAATGCGTTTACCTGACATTCGAGGAAAGCGTTGAAAAAATAAGGGAAAACCTTAGCGAGAATTTCGGCTGGAACATTTCAGATCTTGAAAAAAAAGGCTTTTTGACAATCACAAGGCTTGACGGCCTGAAGATAGCAAGGCTTGTTGAAGTTGCCCTGAAGAAAAAGGCAGACACCATGAACATTGATGACAACAGCTTCAATTTCCAGTTCAAGCCGGACAGGATAGTCATTGACTCCTTAAGCGCATTAAGCATTGCATTTTCAAACGACGAGGAGGGGTATAGAAGGTACCTGCAGTACCTGTTCGACAAGCTTGCGAGCTTCAACTCCGTGAACCTTATTATTACAGAGACAACGCAGAACCCGGAGATTTACAGCAGGGAAGGCATAGAGGAATTTTTGGCCGACGGGGTAATAGTGTTTTACAATATAAAGGCGCCGGGCGGGCAGAGGTATAATGCGCTTGAAATATTGAAGCTTAGGTGCTCTGCGCATGTGAAAAAGCTCGTTCCCTACCAGATACAGACAGGCAAGGGCATAATAGTAATGCCGAAGCAGAACTTGTTCTCATAATGCGGGTTATGATTAAATTAATTGCACTGCCTATTTTACCTATGAAACGGTTTGTTTTTTTGGAGCACACTGCCGACGCAAAATTCCGGGCATTTGGAAAGAGCATAGAAGAATGCTTTGAAAATTCCGCGCTTGCAATGAATTCGATTGAATGCAACCTGAAAAAAGTAAGCGCAAA
>JAQTPU010000003.1 GCA_028712575.1 Candidatus Iainarchaeum sp. | reverse complement strand
AATTTGCCGAAGGCAAATTGTTTCTTTTCCAGGGTTTTCTTTTCTAAAGAAAAGCCTATTAAATGTTTTGAACCAAGTATGTTTTAGACAGCGCTGCTTGCAGTGCTAATGGTTCAATGTGCAACGGAGGGAGTGTCAATGGCTGAAAGAAGCGGCAGGGAAGAAAACATTGTTTTTGTAGGCAAAAAAGGAACAATGAGCTATGTGCTTGCTGTTGTAACCCAGATGAACCAGGGCGCAAACGAAGTTGTTGTAAAGGCAAGGGGAAAGGCAATCAGCAGGGCAGTAGACGTGGCTGAAATAGTCAAAAACAAGTTCCTAACAGGGGCGAAAACAGACTACATAAAAATTTCAACTGAAGAAATTGCAACAGAAGAGGGAAATCCCTTGAAATTGTCTGCAATTGAAATCAAAATCCTGAAATAATGCGCACTTGTTTTTGAAGGTTAATTTTTTTTTCCTTCAATATTTCTGTTTTCTTTTTTACAGATAGCTTTAAATCTGTTTTTTATTACTCTTATTTCGGGCCTTGCTTAATTTTTTGATTTAGTGGTTGTTATGAATGGACCGATTTGTTTTGAGGATGCAAAAACAAACAGGCTTTGCAGAATCTGCGAGGCAAAGCTGAAAGCCAATATCATCAATGAGAATGATGTTGCAATCTGGAAAGAAATAGTAAAGCTTGGTGAAAAAAGCTTTTTGGACCTGGATTTCTTGAACAGTTTTGAGCTTAATGGGATGCTTGTGATTGTCTGCAGGGGAAATATAGGCGCGCTTATTGGAAGGCAGGGCAAAAATATCAGGGATTTGGAGCAGAAGCTTGGAAAAAAAATCCGCATTGTTGAAAAGACAGGCGATGCAAAGGAAACTGCACAGGCCCTGCTTGGCTTTGTGAAAATTGCCGCTGTGAACAGGGTTTTCAGGCCTGATTCAGAGGAATTGAAAATAATTATTTCAAGGAACGATGAAAGGCGCTTAAAGGAAAAAGAAGCCCTTGAAAAAATCCTTTCAAAGATTCTCGGCTCAAAAACAACTGTTGAATTCCAGTGATTCTTTTTGGTTTAGTAAAAATTTTTCCTTATTATTCCGGCTGCCTTGTCAATCTCTTTTTTTTGAATTTCCAATGGCGGAAAAAGCACAACCCTGTTTTCTATTTCTCCAATGATTAAGCCGTCCTTTAAGCAGGCTCTTTTGATCTGCGGGTTTTTTGTTTCAAAGCCAATGCACAGCCCTTTTCCCTCGGGTTTGCAAAAACCAGACAATTTTTTTGCCAGATACTTTCCCATTGTGCCTGATTTTTTTACCAGTGCTTTTTTTTGGGAATAACTTATGGCTGCCAGCGCGGCTTCTGTGCTCAAAGGATGCCAGCCGAAAGTTGAATAATTGCTGAAATCAAACCTCATTGACTCCGCGATTTTTGCGCCTGCAATTGTTGCGCCTATTGCAGCATAGCCTGAACTGAATCCTTTTGCAATAGTGATGATGTCAGGCTCTATTCCAAAGTGTTCAAAGCCAAACCATTTGCCTGTTCTTCCAAAGCCGGTTACAACTTCGTCCATTATAAAAATAGTGCCTGTTTCTTCGCAGGCATTTTTCACTTCCTTGAAAAAAGAAACAGGCGGGACTATTGCGCCAAGATTAGTGATTATTGGTTCTGAAATAAAAGCGCAGAATTCTCTTGACTGGATTGCTTCCACTGCCTGCCTGGTTGTTTTTTCCCAGTCCCCTGCTTTGAGCCTCAAATAATCGTTTGGATATGGGCCGAATTTGTCTTCATGCAGCCCGACAAGCGCCATGCAGGCAAGTGACTGCCCGTGATATGCATTGTCAAAAGCAATGAATTTTTTCCGCTTATTGTATGCTTTTGAAATTTTTAGAGCTATTTCAACAGCTTCTGTTCCGCCTGTTGCGCGAAAACAGCTGTAGTTGCTGCCGGGCATTAAGGAAACAATTTTTTTTGCCAGTGTTTCCCATTGTTCATAGTAATATGTGGGCATTACATAAGTCGGGCCCTTGAAATGTTTTATTGCGGAATTCAAGGCTTTGTTGTTCCAGCCGCAGTTTCCAACTCCCCAGCCTGTTTTAAAATCCAGGTATTTTTTTCCGGCCTTGTTAATCAGATAACTTCCATTTGTTGCAGCCACATCAATTGGCCAGTGCCTGTCCCTAAAAAGATATTCGGGCATATTGCTCAATAATCATTTGGCATTAGGGCTATAAAATACTTTAGTCGGGTTAATGCGCTTTTGTGCAAATCAGCTTGCCGCGTATTTTTTATAGAACCAGTGTTTCATTGCTTCTACCATTCCAAGGTATGTTATTACATATGCTGCAATGAGTGCTAACAGTATCAATGGCGGTGCTACAAACCCGAATAATGCGCCCAGCGGAGTGAATGGCATTATTACTGCAAATGCAATTGCACAGATTGTGCTTCCAATCAGGTATTTGCTTGGCCTGCTCTTGTAAAACGATTTTCTTGTCCTTATTACAAAGATTATCAGTGCCTGTGTGCAGAAGGATTCAATGAACCACGCTGTCTGGAATAAGGGGGCTGATGCTGCCGTCCATGTATTAAAGAGAAAAAGCATTGCGAAAAAAGTCAAAAAGTCGAATAATGAGCTTATTGGGCCGAAAAAAATCATGAATCTTTTGATAAAATTCACGTCCATTCTTTTCGGCTTTGCAATATATTCATCATCCACATTATCTGTCGGGATTGTTACCTGTGCAGTATCATACAATAAATTATTCAATAATATCTGTATGGGTGTCATTGGCAAAAACGGCAGGAATAATGCTCCGCCTGCAGCGCTGAACATGTTTCCAAAGTTCGAGCTTAAGCCCATCATTATGTACTTCATTGTATTGCCGAAAGTTTTTCTCCCTTCAAGAACCCCTTCTTTCAGCACATGCAGGTCTTTTTTCAATAATATTATGTCTGCTGATTCTTTTGCAATGTCAACCGCGTTTTCCACTGAAATGCTTACATCCGCCATTCGCATTGAAGGGGCATCATTAATTCCGTCGCCCATAAAGCCCACAATATGGCCGTTGCTTTTCAGTGCCTGAATAATCCTGTTTTTTTGTATCGGCGTGACTCTTGCAAAGATGTTTGCATTTTCCACTACTCTTGCAAGTGCAGGATCAGTCATGTCTGCAATCCTGCTTCCCAAAACAATTCCTTTTATTTCAAAGCCAAGCTCTTCACAGACTTTTTTTGCAACAAGCTCGTTGTCCCCTGTAAGAAGCTTGAGGGAAATTCCCGCATGTTTTAACAGTTCAAGGGCTTCTTTTGCTGTTTTTTTAGGCGGGTCTATAAATGCGAGGAAACCCAAAAAGGTCATTTCTGATTCGTCTTTCGGCTCATAAACATGCTTTATTTCTTCTGTCTGTTTGTATGCAAGCCCCAGGACCATGAATCCTTCAGAGCTCAACTGCCTGTATTCTTCCTGGATTTTTTTCATAATCCGGGAATTGATTCCAGAAATTTTTCCGTTCAATTCGTATTTTGAACAGGATTTGAAAATTTCTTCAGGCGCGCCTTTTGTAATTATTATTCTTTTTGCATTGGTTTCAACTACAACCGAGACTTTTTTTCGTATAAAATCAAAGGGGATTTCGTCTATTTTCTGGTATGGCTTTGTGTCAAACGGCTTCTTGTTGAGTATTGCCTCATCCAGATGGCTTTTCAGGCCTGTTTCAAAATGGCTGTTCAAATAGCCGTATTCAAAAATCTTTTCCCTGTCCCTGCCTTCAAAATCAATGTGCCTGAAAAGGCTTACCTTGTTTTCAGTGAGAGTCCCTGTTTTGTCAGCGCATAGCACGTCCATTGCCCCGAAATTTTCAATTGAGGCGAGGCGCTTTACTATTGCGCCTTTTTTTGACATTGCCACTGCGCCCTTTGAAAGATTGATTGAAATAATCATTGGCAATAATTCCGGAGTCAGGCCGACTGCAAGCGCAATTGAAAACAGCAGGGCTTCAATAAGGCTGTTCTGCCTTTATGTCTGCGTAACAAAAACAAATATTACGAGGATAAGCGTTATTTTCATTATTAAAAATCCGAATTGCGACAGGCCTTTTTCAAAGCTTGTTTCAGGCTTTTTTTCAATTATTTTTTTTATTATTTCCCCGTATTGCGTTGAAGCGCCTGTTTTTACAATAATCGCCTCTGATGTCCCGCTTATTACTGATGTGCCCATGAACAAATAATTTGTCCAATTAGTAATGCTTGCAGAGCTTTCCGCATTCACTATTTCCGAATTTTTTTCAACCGGAAAAGATTCGCCTGTCAGTGCAGCCTGGTCAATAAAAAAATCCTTTGCGCCCAGGACTCTTGCATCTGCAGGAACAACATCGCCTGCAGCAAGGTGAATAATGTCTCCGGGCACTAATTCGGACAAATGAATTTCTTTTAATGCTCCGCCCCTCAAAACAGTTGTTGTAACCGCAATTCTTTTTTTCAGGTCTTCTGCGGCTTTTTCAGCCTTGTGCTCCTGAAAGAAATCCAGGACAACGCTGATAATTATCATTATGAAAATAATTGCTGTTTCAATAAGGTCCCCCATGAAAACAAGAATCAGGGCGGCAGCAAGCAGAATCAGGACAAGGGGGTTTTTGAATTTTGAAAGAAACTCAATAAGGACAGAGCGTTTCTTTTTCTTTGCAACCTCATTGTGCCCATAAACCAGTATTCTTTTGCCGGCTTCTTCGGAAGAAAGCCCTTTTTCCGAGGAACGGAACTTTTCAATAACTGCTTCAGGGGAAAGCCCGAGAATTTCCATGGAATCAGGCGCATTTGCTGCATTGTGGTTTGTTCCGTTCATTGAAAAAGCCAATTTCCAGCTTGCAATTTATTATTTATAATAAATTAAGTGCCTTATAAAGAATTCCCTTCCGAGGTTCTGTCACTTTTTCGGTGGCAAGTTCAACTGTCACACGAAAGGTTGATTTTATGTTAACATGAACAAGGTTAAAATCCAAAGTTTATTGGTTTCTATTGGGGAAATGGGCTTTTTAGGCAATTCTATTGTATCTGAAGTAAAACTCCAAGCGAAGAAGCGGACATAAAAATTGCACATTACAAAAACAACAAATGGCTCTCCCTGATAACGAAGGCAAACCAGTCGTAGAAAATAATAAATAGGGCTTTGCATATTCTAATGCTGGTGATTTAATGGGAAGACCCAGACAATCGAGAAATATTGTGGCAAGGCAGAGAAGACACACAGATTCGGTTGCATTCAAACAGTTGCATTCATCCCCTTTCATTGAAAAAGCAAGACAAGAAATCTGGTTGGGTTTAGAACAACGTTTAGGTTTTTTGTCACAAGCAAGCAAACAAAAAATAGTTGCTATCTGCACAAGCCCGCATTTGTCTGAATATGAACAAACCATTGGTCAAATAGGCGTGTTAAATAAGGCATTAAAAAAGTCAAAAAAATTGCAAGAACAAGAAAAATTAACTGATGTTATTGAACAACTCAAAGCTAGAACAAGAAAAATTAACTGATGTTATTGGACAACTCAAAGCTGTTTCAAAGGATGCAAGCAGAAGCCACACTCCAGAAGAAAAAAAACCTAGTATTTTGGCATTTAAAGGTAAAAAACGGCTAAAACTGGCAAATCAACCGACCTGCGACAATGTTTGAAATCCTGATTTTTCAATCGAGTTTGTTGCCAGAACAGAAAAACAGCTTTGCACAAAAACTATAGATTGCACAAAAAACCCTTTTTCTGCACAAAAAGGGAGTTGTTTAAAAATATTTTTAATGTTGTGTTGATATATGGGCAGTTTTGTTGAATTGAATGATACTTTGCAGATAACAACTGAACAGGGTTTTCCTGCAAGCACTCTGGATTTGCAGAAGCACCAGAAAAAGCCCATTTCTTTGGATTCTGTCAAAGACAAGGTTTTTGAATTTCATGACAAAGAAAGCGCAAGAATTTTCCATTTAGCCCCAACAAGAGTTTTTTTAGTTCACAATATTGGCGGCAAATGGCTTTATTGGGGAAAAGCAATCATGCTTGAACAGACAATTAAATGGGATGGAAAAAACCACAAGACTTCTGGAAAATACAAAATAATCCAAATTTATTCTCCAGACTACCAAATCCAAATAACAAAAAACGAAACCAACCCAGGAAAAAGCTATTTCTAAAACAAGGCACAAAAAACCCACGAACAGGCGGCCTTTTGTGCAATGGTTACTCGGGGATTTGAAGGTACTGTAAAATCCTTGAAGAAAACCTTAAAAACCAGAAAGATATAATATAGTCACGGAAGTCCCTTTCTGTGCAGGAAGGGGTTATGCACAAAAACGAGGTTCAGAAACCTAATTTTTAATCCCTTTTTGTGCAAAGTTCCGAAAAACGAAAAGTATTTAAACATCATGATACTATCATGATACTAACATGATGGAACATGATGGTGTCAAGGAACTTTCAGAGCTTGTTGGTGATTCTGAGCTTTTGAAGAAGATTTCTCCTAAATTTAATGACCTTTCTTTGGATATTCAGGAGATTCTTGAATACAGCAAAAACCCCATGTTCATTGCTGTTTTACTATACAAACTCTCGCAGGAGAGAGAAAAAACTAATCAAATGCTGGAAAAAATAAATGAAAAGTTTGACAGCATAATGTTAAGGCTGAAGACTGGCACTATGCAGGAACAATCCTTGCCGCAGGTGTTTCCGCAGGCAGGGGAAGGGCTTGAGTTTTCTGAACAATGCATGGTTCCATTGAAAGCACTGCCTGAACATGACCAGTTGATTGTGCATTTGGCTTTTGAAAAAGGCCAGATTTCAGCTGATGACATAAAAAAAGAGCTTGGTTATAAGGGGAAGAATGCTGCTTCCCAGAGACTGAATAAACTTGTTAAGGAGGGGCATTTGAAAAAAATACAGGCAGGACGAAAAGTAGTCTTCTTGGCAAGGACTGTTTAAAATTTAACCCACTTAACTCCCAACCCATCTCCTGGCCAATTGCTTTTCTCCTGTTTACAATGCCCCGCCTCCTTTGCCTCTGACTTTTCTTGGAAAAGAAAGCCTCGTTGCAAACCGAAAGGTTTGCGGCGCATCGCAAAGCAAAGCTTTGCAATGTGGAAAAAGAAGGAAAATTGCTGTGCAATTTTCCTGGAAAGAAAAGTTTAATCAAAAGAAATTTTTGCTTCGCAAAAATGAAAATTCTGTTTTTAATTGATTCGTTTTCTATTTTATTTGTGATTCAATGCGAGCCTTCAGCCTAAACTCTGCCTGCGGAAAAGCGAGAGCGGGCATTTTGAAAACAGCGCATGGAAAACTGGAAACTCCTTTTTTCATGCCGGTTGCAACAAAAGGCTCTGTAAAATTCCTTTCAAACGAAGAAGTAATTTCAGCAGGCACGCAATGCCTGATAAGCAATGCTTTTATCCTTTATCTTAGGCCAGGCCTTGACGTTATTGGAAAACACAAAGGCCTTCACAAATTCATGAACTGGAAAAAAGGGATTTTCACTGATTCAGGCGGCTTCCAGGTTTTGAGCAAGGAATTCTGCCTGAAACTTTCAGAACAGGGGGTGCTTTTTAACAATCCTTTTGACGGAAAAAAAATGGTGTTTTCCCCTGAAAAGGCGATTGAAATACAAAACATTCTGGGCAGCGATGTTGCAATGTGCCTTGATGATGTTCCGCTTGCAGGCAGTGATTTGAAAAGGCTGGAGGAGTCTGTTGAAAGGACTTTTGCCTGGGCGGAAAGATGCAGGGCAGCGCACAAAAACAGGAAACAATTATTGTTCGGAATTTCACAGGGCGGAATAAACAAGGGGCTGCGCGAGAAAAGCACTGAACAGGTTGTTTCGCTTGATTTTGACGGAATTGCTTTGGGGGGCTTGTGCATTGGCGAGGAAAAGGAAAAAATGCATGCGACAGTCAAAGCCGCACTTTCAAAAGTGCCGGAGGAAAAACCGCGCTATCTCATGGGAGTGGGTTCTGCGCGCGAAATCATCGAATCCGTTTCCCTTGGAATTGATATTTTTGATTCCTGTTTTCCAACAAGAGTGGCAAGGCATGGAATGGCTTTTGCAAACGGAAAAAGCATCAACATTGATGCAGGCAGGTACAAGCACGATTTGAACCCCCTGGAAAAAGAATGCGGTTGTTTTGTCTGCAAAAATTATTCGCGCGCTTACCTGCGCCATTTGTTCAAGACAAAGGAAGAAAACGGGATGAAATACCTTACTTACCATAATCTCTTTTTTGTGCAGAACCTGCTGAAACAAATCCGGGCTGAAATAAAAAAAGGCTCCTTCAAAAAAGAAAAATTTTTGAAAAAATTCGGAAAAGAATAATTTTGGAATTATTCATCCCATTATAAAATCCTGGGTGTCTGTCCAGGTTGAAAACAGGCTGTCAAGGTATGCAAAGTGTTCCGCCTCAAATTCCGCAAGCGTTTCCCAAAACGCCCTTGCTTCCTTTATTTTCGTTTTTTCTGCCTGTGCAAGGTAAAAGTTTTTCGCCTTTGTTTCCGCGCGCATTGCCCATAAAAGAGCTGCCAATTCTCCGTCTCCCGACAAGTCTGTTTTTGCGCCTTTTTCAGGATAAATTGCAGGCCTTTCAAGATGCTGCAGGGCAGAATCGCTTACAACTGCGAATTTTCCGTTTTCCTTCAATGCAGTTTCCACGCTTGTCAATGCATTGAAATGCTCTATCTCCTCTTTTGCCAAAAATCCAAATGCCTTTTTCATTTCAATATCTGATGTTTTTTCCGCATTATCCTGATAGAAATCGCGGGCTTTTCCTTCCTCGCTTTTCGCAACAACAACCGCCTTTGAAATTTCAAGGGCGTCTTTTTTCGGAATTGCAACAAGCTTTTTTATTGTCCCGTTCATAAAACCGCCTAATAATATTCCATTGAATTCAAAATGTCTTTTAAACCGATTTTTTTCACGCTTATTGCCCTGTCGCCGCCGCCGCAGTAAAGCAGAAGGTCCGCCCCGTTCAAATCAGGGACTGCGCCTGAAGGAAAAACAACATTGCTCACAAAGCCGTGCTTTTCATATTCCTCTTCAGGTTCGATAAGGGGCTTTGAAGCAGGAGTGCGCGCAATTATTTTTTCAGGATTTTTCAAATCCAATAAAAAAGCGCCAGCCGAATAAATTTTTCTTTTTCCCTTTTTCCTGACCCCGTGGTAGATTTCAAGCCAGCCTTCCTTTGTTTTCAAAGGGACAGTGCCGGAGCCGATTCTTTCGGATTCCCACGAATTGTCCCTCGGCTGTACAATGCTTTTCTCCCTGCCCCAGTAAACAAGGTCCGGGGAATAGGAAATCCAGACAGACGGCCGGCTGAAATGAAAGCTCCCCTCAGGCCTGTGAAGGGCAACAAATTTTCCGTTTATTTTTTCGGGAAAAATAACAACATCCTTGTTCTGCTCCCTGAAAATAATTCCCTGCCGTTTCCAGTCGTGCAGGTTTTTTGAAACAGCAAGGCAGGTGGACACGCCTTCATTATGCGAAACAGCAACATAAGTCATCAGGTATTTCCTGTGAAAAACAGTTATTCTCGGGTCCTCTATGCCGTACTCGCCTTCGTCATGAGTGCCGGTAAAAACAGGCTTCTGCTCTATTCTCTCGATGTTCATGCCTGTCTCATCAAGAAGGATTTTCCTGAATTCAGAAATATTTGTCAGCCTGCAGGTTCCGTTCTTGAAAAAAACCCCGTTGCCAATCCTCTTCAGAATGTCTTTTTTGCCTATTTTCTGGTTGCTTGTGTGGTAATGGCTTTCGGAAATAATGACAGGGCAGACAATCTCGTCTTTTTTTGCAACCGCCTCTGAAATGCGCGCAATCAGCACTATTTTTTTGTTCTCAAGCCTTACGGCGGCAGGATTCAATGCCCCCTGCACTGTCCAGTTCGGAAAAGAAGGCTGAAAATCCTCCGGTTTTAACAAAAGTTTTCCCGCTAGTTTCATGGCAACCCCTTCTTTTTAATACGAATTCAAATAATAAAAGCCTTTCTGCCCCTTTCTTTCTTTTTCCGCCTTTCTTTAGAAAAGAAAGGCAGGTTGCCAAAGAAAGCTTTTGCATTGCAAAAGCCTCTTTTTCCCAGGTTTTTCTCTTCCTTGTGAAGCTTTGCTTCACGAGGCCTCGCAAACCAACAGGTTTGCAAGGTAGGGAAAAAGCTGGTGCAAGTTTCCCAAAAGAAAGAAAAACTGTTTTTTTAAAGGCTTTTGTTGTATTATTCTATTGGTAAAAATGGCGCTTGTCTTTGTAACAAACAATGACCACAAGTTCAGGGAAGTTCATTCTATTTTAGGCCCTCTTGGAATCCATGTCTGGCAGAAAAAAATGAACCTTTTTGAAAAGGACAGCAATTCCCCGGCAGAAATAGCTTTGGAAAAGGCAAGGCATGCATTCTCAAAGCTCAAACTGCCGCTTATTACAGAAGACACAAGCGTTTTTTTTGACGCTTACAATAATTTTCCCGGCACAAAGCCGAAAAGGGCTTTTGAACAAATGGGCTATGAGGGATTGTTCAGGAAACTGAAAGGCAGGCACAGAAAAGCGCATTTCCACACCGCAATCTGCCTAATGGATTACAATGACAAATACAAAATTTTTGAAGCCACCTGGGCAGGAACAATAACAAAAGAAGTCATTCTTCCAGAATCAGACAGGATGCCCTATGAAAAAATTTTTGTTCCAGAAGGAAAAGCTATTGCACTTGCGCAAATGTCACGCGAAGAAAAAAACGAGTTGAGCCACAGGGCACAGGCAACAAGAAAACTCGCACGCTACCTGATTGAAAAAAAGATTGCGAGCATAAAAAACCGCGAGTAAAAACAGCGGAAGTGCGCTTGCAAAAATGCCTTAAGTTTCAAAACTCTTTTTCTTTTTGATTCGAATGGCTTTTGACTTATTTGAATTGCACGATTCAACAGAAGATTCTAACAACAGGAGATTGTTACGAGTTTATAGTGTTCTTTCAAAGTTCAATGCTAAAGCAATTCCTGCCCAAGCAGAGCAAGCAGCGCGCATAAACTTGTTTCTTAAATCTGTTAATAAAAAATTAAACAAGAATATTGGTTTCTACTGGAAAGAAATGTGGATTCAGTCTCTTGGTTGCAGTTTTGCCAAGGGCTGTTATAAAGATTGGTTTCGAGGGAAAACTTCAATTCCTTTGGTTGCGATAAACAACTTGCGGCTTTTTGGCTTCCAAGAAGATATTGAAGAATTGATTGCTGACTGCAAATTTTTTTGCTCTACCACGGGGCCTGTTTTTAATTTGCCGAATGAACTAAATGAAGATTTGGCTTATTTGTTGGGTGCGATTCTTGGCGATGGGCATATATGCAAACAGGGTTATGCAGTTCGTTTTAAGGTTATAGAAAAAAGCCTTGCGGAAAAATTCAGGCAAAAAATGTCAAAAGTTTTTTTCCATGAAATTCGGATGAAAGAGAGAACAGAAAGCGGAAGACAAACCCAGTTCTGTGTGGATTATGGCGACAAGCCGATTGTGAGAGTTTTTACAAAAATCTTGAAAGTGCCTGTCGGTAAAATCCAACATAATAGCAATCCCAAAAATAGTTTTTGATTCCTCAGAAAATGTCAAAAAAGAATTTTTGGAAGGAATTATTGATACAGACGGCGGCAAGAGAAGAGAAGGATTCGGTTTAACAACTGCGTCGGAAAAATTCAGAGACCAATTGGCAATCCTTTTGGAAAGCTTTGGAATTAAAGTGCATAAAGACCAGTGGTTGAATAAAAAGTATAATAAAAACTATTATGGCATACAATTTAGTAAGAAAAACCCGAATCTAGACTTTATTATGCACGGGTACCGAAGCGGTTAAACGGAACGGGTTTAGGTAGCAGGCAGATTTGTTAGATTTGTCTGCTGAAAATACCCGTTGGCTTAGTGCCTTCGCAGGTTCGAATCCTGTCCCGTGCAATAATTGGAGCACTCCCATGAACACTAGCCATGAACTAATAAGCCTCACTGCTCTGGCTGTGGCAAACAGCAGGGCTTTTTCAGACATCCCGTATGCTCAAGAAATTCTTGCTGCTGCGAAAAAAATTGAAAAAACAAAGGAGCAGCCGGATTCAGCTAAATTTTTTGGATTCAAGGAAGTTGCCCCAAGTTACGAAGCGAGATATAAGTTAGTGAATAAACTTTTGCTTGAAAGTAGGCAGGAACAAGTGCTAGAAATTGCAGCAGGATTGTCTCCCAGGGGAATTTATCTTGCCAGCCAAATCCCGATTAAATATGTCGAAATGGATTTGCCGGGTTTAATATCAACAAAAAGAAGGATTTTAGAAAAAGTCAGAAAAGATTTGCCGCCTAATTTTCACCTCGAATCCGGAAATGCGCTTGACTTAAAAGATTTGGAGGCTGCTGCAAGGAACTTTGACAAAAATAAGGAAATTGCCATAGTAAATGAGGGGCTGCTTCGCTATTTGAATTTTGATGAAAAGTCAGTTGTTGCAAAAAATGTTCATTCTCTTTTGAGCACTTTTGGCGGAGTCTGGATTACCCCGGATATTACGCTCAAAAAAGGGCTGGCAAAAGAAAACAAATCCATTTCCATAATAAAAAACACAAAAAAGGCGATCGGAATAGACATAAACCAGAATGCCTTTGAAAATCAGGATGAAGCCAAAGAATTTTTTGAACGCCTGGGATTTAACGTTGAAGTGCACAGTTTTCTGGAAGTTGAAAATGAATTAGTGTCGCCGGCAAAACTGAAAATTTCCAAAGAAAAAGTCAGAGAAATGATTGGGCAATGGGTTGTCTTTGTCATGAAGCCGAAAAAATCTGTTGAAATAACTTATTTTCCCCATGGGACTACTTTTGACAATGAGAAAAAGCTTTTGACTGGCTTGTCTCAGGGAAAATTGTCTGCTCTTGATGCAATAGGCAACACTTCCCTTGTGCGGCTTGAGAAAAATATTTTTGCAAAGCTCGAATTTTTGAATCCAAGCGGTTCAATGAAAGACAGGGTTGCAAAAGAGATTATTCTTCAGGCGGAGAAAAAGGGCCTTCTGAACAGGAAAAAAACAGTTTTAGAAGTTTCAGGCGGAAATATGGGCATTAGCCTTGCAATGATTTGCAGGGAAAAAGATTACAAATGTGAGATAATTCTTCCCAACCATGCCGGAGAGCGTGCTGCCGCGCTTGTAAGGAAGCACGGCGGAAAAGTGATTATGGCAAATGACTTTTTTGAAGCCGAAAAGCTTGCAGAAGAAATGCTCAAAAAGCACCCCGAAAAATATTTTTATGCAGACCAGTCAAAAAATTCCGCTACAATAACCGCAAACAAAAAATTCGGAAAAGAGATTCTGAAACAGTTTGGAAAAAAAATTGATTTTTTTGTTGCAGCTTCGGGAACAGGCGGCACAATTTGCGGTGTTTCAATGGAACTGAAAAAATTTTTTCCTGAAATGCAGGCGATTGCAGTGCTTCCCGAGGAAAAAACAGGCATTGCGGGAGTTTACAGCTTTGAAAAAAGTCATAAAACAAGGATTCTTGAAAAATGCGGCGGACTAATTGACAAAAAAGTCGTTGTTTCAGACAGAACCGCTTTTGCCGAAGCAAAAAAAATAAGGAAAAAATTCGGTTTTTGCGTTGGCCCTACAAGCGGAATGAATTATAATGCCGCAAAAAAACTCGGTGGAAATATAATAATAGTTTTTGCGGATTCTTCTGAAAGATATGAAGCGTTGTGTTAGCAGTGCGGCTTATTCGTTTTTTGCTTCGTAGGTTATTTTCATTGCCAGGTCCTTGTCTGCTGTTCCGCTTATGAGCGTGCAGGTTCTGGGCTGTTTTTCCTGTATTGTGACAGACATTCTGCCGTACATGTCCCCGAAGCTTAATTTGTATTCGCCTGCAGCGTGCACAATCGGAACGTTTTCCAGGCGCATTTTTTTTGAATCTTTTCCCTGAACAATGTCAAGAGTCGCTGCCTTCATGTTTCCTTCCATGTCTATGATTTTGCAGTTCTTGATTTTGTTTTCGTCCATTACTGTTTTCAGTGCGGGAACAATTTCCTCTCCGCCTTCGAAAGTAATGGTAAGATTTTTCTTTTCTCCTTTTGGCTTCCAGAATTCAGAAGCAGCATGCAAGCCCATTAAAACACCCCTTTTAATAAAAAAACAATAAAAGGTTATGCAAGAAAAAAGCTTTTAAATCAACGCCCAAGGCGATTTTTTTTGTTTACCTGTTTCTTCTTATCAGGTTTCCGAAATGCAGTCCTGAAGAAGCAGGTTTTTCGGGTGTTTTTTCAAATGACCATTTGCCGTGCTTCTGGTCTTCTGTATTTGCGGGAACTTTTGTGCTGCCCAAAACTCCCTGGTCATCATCGTAAGAGCGTGTTCCTGAACCGAAAGAACCCAGGTTTATTTCAAGGCCTCTTTGTTTTACAAACAAAAAAGCCAGAACTCCCGCAATAACAACAATTATTCCAATAAATGCCCAGAGTGCTGTTCCTGAAAATCCCAGTCCTACAAGGCCTGTTGTTGCAGCCGTGTTTTCAGCTGCGGGCGTGTTTGTGTCTGCTGCCTGTTCATTCGTATTTTCAGGCGACTGTGCAGTTGTTTCTTTTTTTGAAAACATTCCAAGCAGGCCGTCGAGGGCGCCTTTCTGTTCTGCCTGTGCTGTTTCATGTTTTTGCATTTCCTGCTTCAAATCGGAAATTTCCGAAATCAAAAGTTTCAATTCGCCGTCAATTTTTTCAATTGACTGCGATATTTCCGCGGCTTTTTGGTCTGAATCTGTTTTTCCGGCCTGCAGTGAATCCACTGCTGTTTTTGCGGAATCAAGCTGTGCCTTGAGCCTGTTTAATTCTTCTGCAAAAGAATTTGTGTTTGCTTTTAATGAATCGAGGCTTTTCTGGACTTCATCCTTATAGCCCTGGTCAAGCGAGCTTGAAACAACTATTTTTGCATTGACAGAACCGGTTTTTTCATTGCCTGTGAAAAGGTCTGCCCGCAGGTTGTGCTCTCCCTGTGCAAGGCCGCTCATTGAAATGAAAACCTTGTTCCCTGAAGGTGAAACATTCAAAGCCAGGCTGCTGTCTGTCGAGTTTGGCGCAACGAATAATGCGGAATTGTATGTAAAAACAGTTGAAACTTGTTTCTCGTCAAGGAAGAATTTTGCCTCGTTGAAATTAAACGAATCGAATTCCGCTACAAAACTCCAGTTTACGCCTGCGGGTATTTCCTGCGGCGCGCTTAAAGAAACAGCATTTGCAATGCCTGCAAAGGCAAGAAGCAATACCAGGAGCATGGCGGTTCTTTTCATTTCAATCACTAACATAATTCCATAATTCTTATTTAAACATTGCGGAACAGGAGTTTTTACTGCATAATCCCTGCTCGGGCTTGTGGTCTAATGGTTATGACGCAACCTTCACACGGTTGAGGTTGGCGGTCCGATTCCGCCCAGGCCCATCGTATTTTTGGATTGGTTTTTATGCTGAAAAAGAATTTTTTGTTTTGCTTGATAATTGTTTTTCTGGTGCTTTCGCTTTCAGTGCTTGTGAGCATGAACTGGAAAAGCTTTTTCCAGCCTGACAATTCAACTGGCCTGTCTTTGGTTGAGTTTGACAAGCAGGTTTCGGAGGGGAAAGAGGCCTGTTTTTTGCTGCAGGTCAATTCTAATTTTAAAAGGGAAATGCTGCAGAATTTCACTGTAATTGCAAACAACAGTGTTGTGCTCAGGAAAAAAATTGATGTTTCAAAAAACCCTTCCCTGAAGGAATGCGTTCCTGCAGGGCTTCTTTCAGAAAAAGACAATTTTGTAGAGCTTCTTTTTGACAATGACAAGCTGTTTTTTCATGTTGAAAAGGTTCCCGTGATTGCGGAAGAAAAGCCGGAACTGGCGCTTTCAGATGCCGGCAATGAAAGCGTCGGGATAACGATAACAGGAAACAACGATTCAAAATATTTCCCTGTTTCTGTTTTTGTCAACGGAAAACTGGACCATTCTTTTTATTTTTCAGGGGAAACTTTTTCAGGCGTGGAAAAAATTTCCCTTGCAGAGGGCAATAATGCCGTAAAGGTTGTTTTCCAGGGCATTGAAAAGGAAATTTCAATTGAAAAGCCCGCTGAATTCAGGATGATTCCTGTTTTGGGGCTTTTGATTATCGCCTTTCTGCTCTGCGTGCTCGCGTTCCTTGTTTTCCTTGAAAATTCATTTTTTGAAAAACTGGCTTTTTCAGTGCTTTCCCTTTTTGCAATAATCTGCCTTGTTGTTTTCCTGCTGAACCTTTCCGGATTTTTGTCTGCATTCAATTTTTGCGTTGTGATTGCTGTCATTGCCATTGCGCTTGTTTTCTTTTTCAGGCAGAATTTCGGGAAAAAAGACAGGGCAATTGAAATAAACCTGGCTGAAAAAATAAAACAGGTTTCTCCCCTGCTGATCCTGCTTTTGTGCGTAATTATTTTTTCCTCTTTTATGCTGAATCTTTTCACGCCCAGTTACTTTGGAATCTGGACTTCTTTTTACGAAAGGCAGTCTCGGACAATAATGGAAACACAGGCAATTCCAACAATAGACCCGTACAGTTTTTTGGGGACAAAGCCTTTCGGCTATATGAGCGGCTATTTTTTTGCAAATCCCGGAATTTCCTGGCTGACAGGCCTTGATACACAGCAGAGCTATGCAATAATAATGATTCTCGCACAGCTTGCCCTGCTCTGCGCAAGTTATTTATTTTTCAGTTCCTTTGGCATTGGAAAAAAAGCCTGCGTCGGTGTTCTTGCAACAATGTTCGGGGGCTTTTTGTTTTCAGACTTCAGTTTCAACATAAGGCATGTGATAAGCTACTCTTTCCTTTTCCTGGGCATGTATCTTTTGAGAAAACAAAGGGGGGTTGCAAGCGGAATAGCGCTTGGCTTTGGGACTTTTTTCCAGACTCCCATATGCATAATGTATCTTTTGATGCTGCCAGTTATTGTAACAAAAAAAGAATCCCTTAGAGAAATTGCAAAAGCAGTGGTTGTAGGCGCGCTTATTGCGGGAATTTTCTTCGCTCCAACGCTTATTTCAAGCGGCCTGCCTTCCCAGGCAAAGTACAATGTCTGGGGATATTTCTGGAGCATTCCCCTATACGGGTTCATGCTGGATTATTATCCCCTGCTTGTGCTGACAGGGCTTTTTATCCTGCCTTTCCTGCTGCTGAAAAAAATCCGGCTTGAAAAATACCATTTCAGGATACTTGTTTTCCTGCTGCTTTTCCTTGCAGTGCAGCTTGCAATTTCATACAGGATAAACATTGTTGCAACAATTACTTTTGCACTGCTGATTGCGCTTCTTTTTCCAGGGGGGTTTTTGAAAGAGCGCCTGAATGAATACAGCCTTGCGGCTTTTTTTGCAGTTGCATTTGCAGTGCTGTTTATCGTGATTCTTGCCTTTTATCCGGTTGTTCCTGCTGTTTCGAACGGCTATCTGTTTGTAAAAAACAGCACTTCCACAAATTCAAATGTCCTCAACGAGCCCTATCTCGGGCATTCATTCATTTATTTCACTGAAAGGAAAAGCTCTTCAGACCTTGCAGTGGAGTATGCAAATTCCGCAATGATTGATGACAGCTACTCTTTCCTTAAAGAACAGGATAAAGCAATCCTTGAGAAATATAATATTGATTACGTTGTCAACAGGTCTGTTTTCCTCGACGAAAAGCCCGTGGGTGACAATTTGTACAGCAGGCTCCTGGAATTCGAGTTTTTGGACAAGGTTTATTCAAACGGGCTTTTGTATGTGCACTGGGTTGACAAGGAACGCCTGAAGGTGCCTCAATGAACAGGTTCATGAAAACCGCGGTTGAAGAGGCTGAAAAGGGGCTGAAGCGCAATGAAGGCGGCCCGTTCGGCGCAGTGATTGTGGGAAAAGGGAAAATTATTGCAAAGGCGCATAATAAAGTTCTGAAAACAAACGACCCCACAATGCATGCCGAGATTGCTGCAATAAGAATTGCAACAAAAAAATTAAAGCGCTTTAATCTTTCAGATTGCGGGCTTTACAGCAGCTGTGAGCCCTGCCCGATGTGTTATTCCGCAATTCGCTGGGCAAAAATAAAAAAGATTTTTTTCGGCTGCACAAGGAAAGATGCGGAAAAAATCGGTTTTTCAGACAGGGAAATTTATGATGAGTTAAGCGGAAAAAGAAAAAGCAGAATAATAAAAAAAAGCCTCGGCAGGGAAGAATGCCTTGCCCTTTTCAAAAAATGGTCTGAAAAAAAAGACAAAACAATGTACGGATTTTTAGTCAACGAAAGCGCTTGCATCCATGCCGGCATCCCAGGAATAGCGCGGGCGGATTTTTACCATCCAGATTTTTTCCGTGTTGTCATCGAGGATAATTGCAAAGCCTTTTGATTTCGGCATTTCTGAATAATACTTGTCAAAGTCCTGGTGCATATAACTCGGCCTTAGGGCTGAAACCGCAGTAATGTCCGGCTGTGAGGTTAACCTGTGGGAAATGAAGATGTCGCACTGGCTTACAGCATCCGGATGGAGCCTTTCAGGCCTTTGCGTAGCGAGGCAGAGGCTTAGGCCCGGCTGTCTCCCTACACGGACCCATTCCAGCAGCACTTTCAGCGCAATATTGTCCTCGTCCTTGGGCATGAACATGTGCGCCTCGTCAATGAACATCCATACTACGGGCATGCTTGATTCTTTTTTTTCTCCCTTGATGAGCTTCATTTCTTCTTCTTTCCTGTACAGCATTCTTTCCTCGAAAAGCTTTTTTCCAAGCAGCGCAACAATAATGTCTTTTGTGCCTTCAATTCCTATTGCCTGCCTGTAGGCAGAGACATCAACAATTGTTATTGCGCCGGGCTTTGCAATTTCCCTTATGCGCGTTCCTTCTTTTTCAATCAGGCCCCAGCTCTGCGCAACCTTTATCCTGTTTATCAGTGACTGCTTTGCAAGGTCCTGTGATTCAGTGTCTTTCCTGATTGCAGTGGTTATTTCCTCTATTCCAAAATAAGTCCCCATTTTTTCCTTCAGGGTTTCAATTACTCTTGTAATCAGCACTCCTTCAGGGTCTCTCCATGTCAGCTTGAAAAGAGCCATCCATTCAACCGCTTCCAGCTCGGAGGTTTTAATTGTAAAGCTTCCGTCCACAGGCACGCCTTTTTCCTTGTAGAAATCAATTTTTCCCTTCGGCACTAAAATCCTTACGTCTGTTCCCGCCGGTTTCAGGTCCCATTCCGTGAGCTCTGAAATGTTTTCCTTGTTCGGGATTTTGAGGCTCCAAAAAATTCCCACTGTGTCAATGCAGATGACTGTTGTGCGCGCTTTTACATCCGGTGAAAGGCGGGCAAACTCTTCAAGAAGGACAGCCATTGAATAGCTATTGTGGATTATTATATCGTTTGCAATGAAGTTGTGGCTTTCCGGCACACAGATATCAAAAACCTCAAATTCTCCTTCCAGAGTGCTGATTTCTTTTATTTCATCCCAGAAAATATCCGAAGAAGCGATTTTTTGGACAAATTCATTTTTGTCAAGCAGGGCAATCTGCAATAATTTTTCCCTTGTAGGGGAATAATGAATACTTTCCCGCATGCTTTTTGGAAAAGCAAAACCCGATTGTCTTCCAATTGCCGCCCAATTTTCAGGCCTGTACAAATCCCAAATTTCTTTCGGAATAGTGTCTGAATTTGCATTTCTTTTTTTGTTTTGTGCATCATCCAAAGCAAGTTTTTGCCTTTTTTCCTTTTCCCCAAAAAAACCTATTTTTTTCAAAAACAATTCAACATTAATTCCTTTCAGTTCCAGTTCAAAGCTTTCAAAAATCTTGCCGTTTAATGCGTTTTTTTTCTCCCTTAAAACAGACTGGATTTCAAACCTTGAAAGCAAGTGCTGAACCTGCCTGATTAATTCTTCTGAAACGCTTGCATAAGCAATTCCCCATGTTTCAGTGTTTTTGTCAAAATAAATTGTTCCATCGCAGCTGAAAAGCCTGTTCAAAAACAGGGAAATTTTTTGTTCCGGGAGAGAAAACAGTTTTTCAGGAATTGTCTTTTCATGGGCAGTAAAACCGTATGCGCCAAGTTCAATCAGTTTTTGCCTCAATGTGTTTTGCGCCTTGAAAACAGTGCCTTTTGCAAACTTGCCGTTTTCACGCACTTCTTTTATTATTTCAAATTTAGGGTTCTCATTGACAACCCTGTACCCGAATTTTCCCTGTGATTTAACGGAAAGAGCAGAATCGAATTCTTTGACTGCCTGCTTAAAATCAGAAACAATTGCATTGTCTGCATTTGTAAACCAGACAGTTCTTCTTGCGGTGTGGCCTTCTGCAATCAAATAAGCCAGGATTTTTACTTCAGATTCTTTCAAAAATCCATTTCCAAAAACAGGCTGTATTCTTGGCGCCGCAATTCTGCTTCCCGCGTTTAGCTCTTGTGCGGGTTTCCAGCCGTTAATTGTCAGCAAGGGGTGCTCGGGAGTAAGCCGAATTTTTTTTCCGCTTCTTAGTTTTACTTCCAAAATCTTGTTAACTGCCCTTTTGAAAAAATCGCTTTTTGAAGTTGCAGTAATTTTCATTTCAGAATCCATTGAAAGAACTTTTCTGCCATCATGCTCAAGCTCGCTTATCGGCTTTACTGTTCCATCTTCAAGAGTAACCAGGGTGTCGCCTGTTACACATTTTCCGCCGCCTCTCTTTCCGCAGATTAATACAAGGTGGGCTTTTGCAATGTCCATTGCGATTTTTCTTCCAAGGACAGGCCGCTCTCCGGAGGACATCATTACTTTTCCGATATATGCTGTTCCTCTTGAACCGTATTTTTCAAGGTCTTTGAGGCTCCTGCCGATTATTGAAGTGCTTTCGCTTAACTCGATTTTTCCCAAAGGCGCAGCTGCCATAACAACCGATACAAAAAGGGAATTGGAATATATAAGAATTTTGGTCATTATTTTTTTCATGCAGTCAACGCTTAATTTTTCCCCCGCAGAGAAAAAACAGGTTTTGGATTTTCTGGAAAAAGCCCCGGCCCTGGAATTGAAAACCAAGTTTGAGGAGGCGCGCGCTGAAATTGACGGTTGTGTTGTCACTCTTTACAAATCGGGAAAGCTGCTGGTTCAGGGAAAAAATTTCCGGTCTGTAAAGCAGAAAATTATTGATTCTGTAAAAACAGGGGATGAATTGATTCTGGGAATTGATGAGGTGGGGCGCGGCGAGGGTTTCGGCCCGCTTGTTGTTGCCGGAGTGCTTGGAAAAACCTCCGAACTGCGCGAGTTCCGCGACAGCAAGAAAACAAGGGGCATCCCTGAAAAAGCCGCTTTTGCGGAAAAAAAAATTTTGGGAAAAAAAATCATTGAAATCCGGGCTTCAGAAATCGATGCCCTTCGGAACAGCGGAAAAAACCTGAACCAGATAGAGGCCTGGGCGATTAACGGGATTATTTCTTTTTTTGAAAAAAATTTTTCTGAAAAAAAATTCAAAATAATAATTGACGGCTCTCCCCTTGGGGGTGTGGAAAGCAAAAAGGCTGTTTTCCTGCCCAAGGCTGACGACAAGGTTGTCCAGGTCGGCGCTG
>JAQTPU010000068.1 GCA_028712575.1 Candidatus Iainarchaeum sp. | reverse complement strand
CACCTGAACTTATAACGCATTATTTATATTTAAAGGTTTCCCTGAGCCTTTTCTTGGAAAGAAAAGCCTCGGGAAAAGAATAATTTGCTTCGCAAATTGATTTTTGGCCAAAAGAATCGACTTATAAAAAAATCGTTTAGTAATTTTTTTAACAAACCTTCTTTTTCAAAGAAAAAAGTGTTATCCCGAGTAAAAGTTTCTTTTCTTTGGGACACAGCTTTTTTTCTAAAGGGAAAAACCTGGGAAAAAGAGGCTTTTGCACAGCAAAAGAATTGTCACAAAGCAAAAGAGTTTTTTCTTTTCTTTGGGAAACTTACACTTTCTTTTCTTTTTCGAAAAAAGAAAAGAAAGGGGAGGGTCCGTGGTCTAGCGGTTATGACGCCACCCTTACAAGGTGGAGGCCGTGAGTCCGAATCTCACCGGGCCCAATCATATTGAACCAATGAACTCCACAGATTAATGTTTTTATACCTGGTTTTGCATTATATTGGCATGACGCGCAGGGGACGGGCAGGCAGAGGTTTTTTTCCGAAGGCAAAGGTTTTCATTCTTCTTATTGTTCTTGCAATAGCCCTGCTTTCCGCGAACTGCTCTGCCGTTGAAATAAAAAATTCAATGCAAATCCAGGGCGTAAAGGCAAAAGCCTTGATTACCGCACAGGGAAGCATTTCCGGCGACTTAAGGGGAGTGCCTGCAACAATAAAAATCCTGAGTTTCAGGGATACTGATTTTCAAAAGATTTTTTCAATAAATGAGCGGCTTGAAATAAACGGGAAAACAATTGGTGCGGAAAATGAAACTGATTCTTTCGGCAACAATATTGCTGTTTTCAGGGTTAATGAAACCGGGAATTTCACTTATTTTATAGAGGCCGAAATAACCACGAATTATTACAGGAACGGCCTGAAGGATTACCTGCTTGACATGCCGATAACCGGCTTTGACGAGTTCAATGCCCCGACTGCCTTTATTGAATCCGGCGACCCGAGCATAACAACGCTTGCGGAAAACGAATTCGATTCAAAAAGCGAGCTTGAAACAATAAGGAAAACGGCTGAATTTGTCCATAATTATCTGGAGTATGACATTTCCTTTGTGGGAAAAGAGCAGTCTGCAGTTGAGGCCCTGCATTCAAAGAAAGGCGTCTGCGGGCATTTTTCAGAACTGGCCGCGGCAATTTTGCGGGCAAAAAAAATTCCGACAAGGCTTGTAATGGGAACTGTTTTTTCCGGGGCCGACTGGAACAACCATGCCTGGGCGGAAGCTTTTGTCCCGTCTTCAGGCTGGGTCCAGCTTGACCCGACTTACGGCGAAGCCGGCCTTGTCGACGGAACCCATATTGCAATGAGCATTTTTCCCGACACCAACAATGCGATTGATTCAATAAGCGCGCCAACGAGCGCAAAAATAAGCCTTGAACAAAAAACAATTTCAGTTGCGGTCCAGGATGCAAAGGAGTTTTCAGGAATTGTCGAAATAAGCGCCCCGGATATCGAGGGGCCTGCACAGAGGTGGTTTGACCTGAATTTTTCAATTAAAAACCTTTCAGAAAATTACAGCCTTGTGCCTGTTTCATTGTCGCTGCCCAAGGAAATCCTGGCCAGCGAAAAAAACCGCATTTTGCTGCTGAAGCCCGGAGAGGAAAAAACAGCCGGTTCAAGGGCATTTGCAGACATTGCCCTGGAACAAAACCAGTTTCTTCAGGGCGAGTATACAATAAGTTCCTTTGCCCCGGAAATCACAAGGCAGCTCAAAATAACGCAGATGCCTGCGGAGCATATGCCTGCAAAAATAGGGGTAAAAAAAATAGCCCCCATAATAACGGGAAAAAACCTGGCAATTGAAATTACGCTTGAAAACACGGGAAATTCCGAAGGCGATGTCAATTTTGAAATTGCAGGAAACGGCATTGGATTAAGGCAGAAGGAAACAATAGGCGGGCTTGAAGAAAAAAAATTTGCTGTAACAATAGGCAATTATTCCGCTGGCATTTATACTGTAAAAATAACTGCCCCGGGGCTTGACTTTGAAAAGCGGTTGACAGTGAAAGGGGCGGAATTGCCTGCTGCTGGCACAGTGCCTGAAAACAGGGGTGAAAATCCGGAGAACACGGAAGTTTCAGGCAGGGCTGGGGAACTGCAGATGGAAACAATAATTATTGCGGGTGGAATAAGAGCGGCGGCCTGCGCAGCCGTGCTTGTTTCAATGCGGTTTTTAAGGCAAAAAAACACTGGCTGATTCGGGCGGGATTATGGGAAAAATAAAAGCCGTTATTTTTGATTTGGACGGAACGCTTATTGACACTATTCCGTTGCACGAGAAATCATTCATAAGGCTGTTTGAATTGTTCGGATTAAGGCTCGGCAAAAAAATGATAAAAAAATACATGCGGCTGAACACAGAGGAAATCTACAAAAAGCTCAATGCAAAAAAAACCCTCAAAATTGAAATGGAGGAATTTTTGGAATTAAGGAGGCGGATTTATTATTCGCTGATAAGGGGAAGAAAAACAGTGTTCAGGGACGTTTTTCCCTGCCTTAAAAGGCTCAAGGGATACAGGCTGGGAATTGCAACAAATTCCAGCAGGCGGACATTGAAACAGTCGGCTCCGCGGGAATTGCTGGAAAAATTCGGAAAGACGATTTCCTTTTCAGACGTGCAAAAGGCAAAGCCCGACCCTGAAATGCTCCTGAAACTTGCAAAAAAACTCGGCACAAAACCGGAAAACTGCGCAGTGGCCGGGGATTCGGTAATGGATGTGCGCGCGGCAAAAAAAGCCGGCATGAAAGCGATATCAATTTACAGAAAAACAGGGGCTTCGGGCAGGAAAGAACTTGAAAAGGAAAAACCGCTTTTTATCGCAGAAAGCCTGTGCGAACTGCCAAAAATAATCGGAAAAATTGAAAAACAAAATTAATCCGGCATTTGCAATTGTTTTAAAATCCTTCACAGAAGATAATTCCTTATTCAAAATCTGCAGCTCTTTTTGGGAAAAAGAAAACTGTTTACCAAAAAGCAAGGATTCTTTTCTTTTGGGAAACTGTTTACCAAAGATAAAGGGTTTTTTCTTTTGGGAAACTTACACTTTTCTTTTTTTCAAAAAAGAAAAGGGGAGTGCGGGTGTGGTCTAGTGGCTATGATTCGACCTTGCCAAGGTCGTGGCCCGGGTTCAATTCCCGGCACCCGCATGGCTTTTTCTTAAAAAGAAAAACCCGGGAAAAAAAAGGAAAATTGCTGCGCAATTTTCAAACTCCGAAAAAGCAGAATTGAACTGCTGTTTCTATCGCCTGATTGTCCCTATGTATCCCGTGCTTTGGGCTGCATGCATTGTCCTTGAACCCGAATTTATTTCAAAGAGCTTTACGTTTGCGGCAATTTCAAGGGCAACTGCCCATGCAATGAAAGCCACAAGCGCAAGGAGAAGCAGGAATAAAATCGGCCAGAAAAAAACCGCGATGACTATGAAAAAAACCAGTATCACTGCAAAAATAATTCCCGCAACCACGGATAACAATGCCAAAAGCAGTTCAAATCCAAGAGAGGAAAGCAGTTTCCCTTTTGTAATTTCAACAGCCCTTTTGATTGAATCGACAGCGCCTTTTTCTTCAAACACGACAATTGGCCCTATTACAACCAGGAAAGGCGACAGCAAAAAAAGCACGATGGAAAAAACCATTTGCAGGGCATTGAAAAGATTCATGAAGGCCTCGAGGGCAGGCGGCATTTCCGAAGCAATGCCTGGATTTGCTGCGGCTGCAGCTGAAAAATTGCCTGCTTGGGCGATTGCCTGCGGAAGCATTGCAAGCGCAGGCGAAAAAATAACCAGGGCAAGGATTAAAACAAAAATTCCCACTGCCAGCCTTGCCTTGAAAAGGTCGAAGAGCCTTTTTCTCGAGAGGGAAACTGCTTTGCCGAAATCGCCGGCCCCTTTATTCATGAACTGCCTTGCAATGGAATAAAAAATTCCTTCAAAAAAAGCCTGTACAAGCACTGAAACAACCGCAAAAACAGCAAGCAGAATCCCGGTTGCGGCAGCAAGGCCTGCAAAGACAGCCGGGTCTGAAAGCCTGCCAAGCAGGAAAGCCTGCACGGCGCTTGCGTTAGAACCAGATGCAATTGCCTGGGAAAAAAGCGCAAAAAGGTCGGCGCCTAAAATCGAGGATGCGGCCGCAACTGCAATCAGCCCGAAAATTCCGAGCAGGACAAATATTGCCAGGGCCGAAACAAGGGAAACGAGAAGAACATAACCCAGATAGCCTGTGTTAAACGAATGCCTGAAAGAATCAATTACCCCGTCAATATACGCGCCCATAACAACAAATAATAACGGCAAACGGCTATTTAAGAATTACGCCTGGAAAAAAGCAATTAAAATTTCAGGAGCTCGAAAAGGAAAATTATTATTCCCACCATGAAGCCTGCGAGGAGAGTCAGGAACGCGTGCTTCCAGAAGCTTTCTTTTGAAATCCTGGACATTACTGCGCCTAAAATAACAAGAATGACTGCAACAAGCGCAAAGGAAATCAGGAAGGCTGTCTGGACAGGGACAAAATGCGCTGCTGCAAAAAAGAAAGGGCTTATCACAAGGGCTCCGACAATTGCAGTGCTCATCCCGTTTGCAAGCCCCATTATTATTGTCAGCTCGCCGAATTCCTTTTTCCTGCTTTCAAGGTTTTCCCCTGGATTAAGCCTTTTCAATTCCAGAAGCTCGTGTTTTCTCTCGGCCTTTTCTGAAAGATAGCCAGACCATACCCCGCTTATGCCTGTTGCAAAAACAACGCCTATTCCCGAAATAAGGACAAGTTTCGGGTCTGAAACTTTGGAAAGGAACATTGCAATAACCAGGCCGAACGCGCTCAAGGTCCCGTCAAAGGAATTCATTACAAGGTACCTGCGCAGGATATGGTTTTCAGAAATCAATTCCCACAATTCCTTCCAGTTCAAAAAATCACCAAAAAAAAGAATATTATAATTTGAGCTTTCTTTTCAGGGTTTTCCAGATTTCATTATGAATTTCTTCCCTCGGCCTTATTATCCAGGAACCCTTTTTTT
>JAQTPU010000067.1 GCA_028712575.1 Candidatus Iainarchaeum sp. | reverse complement strand
AAAAGGGAAAAGCCTCGTGCTGAAACATAAAATAAAGCCAAAAAATGAAAATGGGCTCTGGAACCCGAAGGAATACTACTTTTCCATTGATACGATGCTCAAGGACACAGGCCAGTTTGTCAAGTTCGGCCTTGTCCAGCCGGCCTTGATTCAAGGCTACAATCCGGAATGCGACTGCAATTATGAGCAATGGGAAACCATGTTAAACTGGCAGGAATGGGAATACGGCGAAACAAAAGAAATCGTTTTCGATTCAGGAAACGCCTTTTTCGGCAACTCCCTGTTTTTCAATTCAGCAGCCAGGGACTTTTCAGAGGAAATCAACTCCGGGTTCACGCCGTACAAAATAACATTGAACAACAACATTGTTTCACTCTGGTTCTCATCAGACACAGCCCCCACAGAAAAAGAAATAACCCTCAACGATTTAATCACATATTCAAAATCAATCTGCAACAGCAATGATGCGAATGTAACCTGGTTTGACGGAAACACGTATTTTATCAATGCGGACGGCAATGTCGACATTGAAAACTGCCAGCTGACAATCAATGCAGGCGCAGTAATAAAATACAAGGCAAGCACTGCGGCAACAACAAGCCTTGTCATTAAAAACAAGGGGGTGCTGAAAGCGCAGGGCGCTTCGGACAACAAAATAATTTTTACTTCGCAGAACGACGATTCCCTGGGTTCAACAGCAACTGATTCAAACGGGGTTCCGGGAAGAGGCGATTACAACAGCGCAATATACTTGTTTTCAAATGCAGGCATCACTTCCGATGCAAACGAATTTTCCCATTTGGACATAGGATACGGAAAACAGGGAATTGCAATCAACCGCTACCTGGGAAAAGTGCATGACAACAATATCCATGACAACAACTATGTTGTGTATGGGGCCGGAATTTACGCCAATGCGGCAGTCAACAATGTTTACAACAACACGTTCAGAGGCAATGTAACTGCGGGCGAAGGCGCGGGAATGTATGCCAGTGCAAGCGGAATAACTGCAAACTTTTACAACAACACGTTTGTGGACAATAACTCGAACGACGACGGCGTAAGCTATCAAAACGCAGGCGCATTCTCAAGCGCAGCGGCAATAGCAAACTTTTACAACAACAGCTTCAGCAATAATAACGGAAGAGGCCTAGCTTATGGAAGCGGGGCAAAGATAAACGGGGCAGTGACAAATTTTTATGGAAACAAGTTCATTGGCAATAACGGCTATAACGGCCCAGGCGCATATATGTTTGCAACAATCACAAATTTTTTTGACAACAATTTCACAGGAAACCGCGCAGCAAGCTTTGGCGGAGCAATATACTATCTTGGAGGATTAAAAATAACAAATTTTTACAACAACAAAATCGTGGACAACAATGCAAAAAGCAATGGCGGGGCAATATACCTGTACAATACAGAAATAACAAACTTTTACAACAATTTATTCAAAAAAAACGCGGCAAAAACCCTGGGCGGAGGCATAATGCTTTACGTTGACAACTGGAGCTCGCCAAAAATAACCAACCTCTACAACAACACCTTCATAGACAACAGGGCAGACACAAACGGCGGGGCAATATACCTGAACACAAAATCAGCAGACGGGAAGCACTGCGCGGAAATAACAAACATGTACAACAACATCTTTGCATACAGCAAAGGAAGCGCGGTAACAGACGCAAACCTGGAAAGCACAGGCGGAATAGTAAACGCAAACAACAACGCATTCTGGGCAAACGACAAAAACGCAAACAGCTACACAGAAGGAACAAACACAATCTACCTTGGAACAACACCATTTATAGATGACGGAAGCGACAGGAACTTCCTTCTGAACCCATACGGAATCCAGCAACTGGAGGGAATGGGAAACAACACCCTCGGCACAGACACATATTTCCAGGGCAGAACAGTCCGCTATGACAACAGGCTTGACTACAACAGAAGCACAGGTTTTCATTACGACCAGAACAGCCCGTATATCCTGATTACAGGGCCAGGCGCAGGGACTTATTCGGGAAACATCCCGCTGGACTTTAATGTTTCAAGTTCAGGAACCAATGCTGATGTTTCAATAGACCTTAACGTAATAAACAATTCCGCCAGGGACCAAAACGCGTTTTATTTAAACCAAGGATACGGCTCTTACGCCTGCAGCCAAAGCCTCCCATCAACAACAATGGATTCAAACTGCACATATACTTGGAATTCTACAGGCACTGCATCAGGCGATTATTTTGTGCAGGGGCTGGCAACAGACAACAATGGAACAGGAATTATCTGGCAGGCAAATGCCTTCACAATAGGAGGGGCAGCGGACTATTCTTTTGCATTAATGCTCCCTTCAAGCGGCTGCACTGAAGGAAAAGGCAGGATTGACAGCGGAAGCGGAGCCTGCCAGAAAGGCTATTTTGAAACTGCTGATTTAAGCGGATTGGCAGACCAGAACAAGGTTGATGCAGAAGGGCAGACAGAGGAAATTCCGTTTTTTGTATATGACAACCAGAGCACATCAGGCTCGGACCTGAACATTACCCTGGATTTGAACGAGGCCTTGCCTGCAAGCCTGCACCTGAAGGTTTCAAAAATTTATACAGGCTGGGCATGGGGCTGCACAGGCAACACAGACTCAAATTGCGCCGAAATAAATACAAGCGCGGTTAACATAGGCAAAGCAATTTATACAACAGGCCAGACACAAGACCTGAACATTTTCATATGGGGCGATTTTAACGGGGCTGTTGCAGGGCGCACAGACAAAAACGCGGAAAGCACAAGCATTGCGCCATAATATTTTTTGGCGAAAAGGTAATCTGAATGGAACTATGCAAAAACAGGAAATTATTTGCCCTATTGGCTGCAGTGCTCCTAATTGCAGGGGCATTTGCAGTCTTGTTCATCAAACAGGGGGAAACTGAAAAAAACGGGAATAATTTCATGCAGGAAAATTCAGGAAAAATAATTGGCTGCATTGACCTGAACAGGCAATCATACAATTTAGCCCAGGCTGTTTTTGAATCACTGCCAAGCCCGCCAAAATGCTTTGCATCAATAATGCAGCTGCGCAACAGGGGCGAATTTTCAGACGATTTTTTCTTTACAAAAGAATTTTTTTTGCAGCCGGAATTTTACCCTGTTTTTCTGCAAAACGGCATGGAATACTGGACAAGCCCGACTGCAACGCATTGGGGCGCAATAGGCTTCGGCTGCTTTCCGTATGAGAAAACAATAAAAATAAAGCCGGGTTCCGCAGCAAAAACAAGGCTTTTTCTGCACGCGGGCTTTGGAGTAAGAACATTCCAGGGCATGAGAATAGTTCCGGAATTCGAAAACAGCGAAGACGCGGAATTCGTAAAAATAACCCTTGACAGGGAAAGCGAAGAAGGATTCCTCCTGGGCCCGGCATTTCCAAAGTTTGATTCAGGCTGGGCAAAGGCAATAGATGCAGAAATCGGGGTTTTAAAAAATCCTGCAAAAAAAACAATCAAAATTTTTTTGAAAACAAAATCCCCCGAAGAAAAACAGGCATTGGAATGGCAAAAAAAATATGCAAATTACTACAATGCAACAGATTTTGTAGGGGAAAAAATCATTTCAAGCATAACAATAAGCACGGAATAAAAGGAACCGCTAGCGGGCTTTCTTTTTTTCCTCTTCAGCCATTGCTTTTATTGTTTTTTCAAGCTCTGAAACAGAACCCTCCAAAAAAGCAATCCTGTTCTTTGCTTCAAGCAGGGCCTTGTCAAGCTCAAAAACCCTCTGGGCAAGCGCAAGGATTTTTTCCATTATTCTCTTGTTGCCATACCTGGATAAAAGAAAAAGAATTATGATATTAAGCGAAAAAAGCGCTATTAAAAGGGCTGTTACCAGGGTAAAATCATCAATTTGGAAAGCCAAGAAACCACGTTAAAAATTCAGGCGCATTGCCCTGTCAAAAAACTTTTTTGGGCTGTAGTATAATAACAAAAGCGCTATTATTAAGCTTAACTGGACCAGCACAAGGATTTCAAGTATTTTAACAAGGCCGAACCATAATTTTTTTGAATAAAGCTTGTCATAAATGCCCCCAATCCCATTCAGGATATCCTGGGTTTTCTGCGGAATAACAGCTGCTTCGCCTTTGGCGGCACTGTTTTTCAAATCATCAAACCCTGTTTTTAAAACACTGGCCGCATATTCTTCAGCGGAAACATCCATGCCTGTTTCTTTTGCCTTTGCAATAGCTGAATCAAGCTCGGAAAGGCTTTTTTGAATCTGGGCAAGGGCATTTTCAAAAGAACCAGTGCCTTTTACTGCAAAAGAGCAGAAAGAAGTCTGCAAAAATTCCCCGTATTTTATTTTTGCCTTGAAAACATAGCTTCCTTCAGGAGTCCCTTCCGGAATAAAAACCTGCCTTGAAAAAAGCCTGTTCTCATCCGGATAAAGCGCAAGAGTAAAAGCGCTTTTTCCTATTTCGGTTCCCTTGCTGTCCTCAACCCACCATTCCAAGGCAG
Organism: Candidatus Iainarchaeum sp.; assembly: GCA_028712575.1. Taxonomy (GTDB): domain Archaea; phylum Iainarchaeota; class Iainarchaeia; order Iainarchaeales; genus JAGVNX01. Next base: position 556 of record JAQTPU010000067.1, on the reverse strand, counting down.
TGTCCTCAAAATAATTTCCAAGGTTCAAAAGCATTATTCTGGCATCTGCAGTCTCATTGGTTTTGACCTCTTTTTTCAGGCACTCGACGGAAATATCATATCTCCAGACACCGCCGCCCACAATGAATTTTTCAACAAGCCTGGAAAAAACCTTTTCCTTGTCCAGAGAAACTGCTTCAGTCAATACCCTGTAGGAGCCGCTTAAAACAGGAGTCCAGGGCCTGTCAAGCATTATTTCCCTTGTTTCCCCTGCACGCAATACCGGAACAAGAACTTTTTCAGAATATAAAACAGAATCGCCCTGCTTTATTTCAACGGAAAGATTAAACGGCAGGGCCTTTTTTCCAATATTTTCAACCTTGACAAAAATATTCAAAGGGGCATCAAGCTCAATGTTTTTATCAAAGCGCGTGCCCAGTATTTTCAATGCCTCCTCCTCAACAGGCTGTTCCGACGGGCCTACCCCGCCTCCCCCTGAACCGCCTCCGCCGGGCGAAGGAACAGGAGTGGGAGGAGTGGGCGGAACATAAGGCGTTTTGACTGAAAACCTTCCCAG
>JAQTPU010000066.1 GCA_028712575.1 Candidatus Iainarchaeum sp. | reverse complement strand
ATGACAACTGTGCATGCTTACACAAATGACCAGAAAATCCTCGACCTTCCCCATAAGGATTTGAGAAGGGCGAGGGCCGCTGCAATGAACATAATTCCCACAAGCACAGGGGCTGCAAAGGCACTGGGAGAGGTTGTTCCCTCGCTTAAGGGGAAGCTTGACGGGATTGCTGTCCGCGTGCCTGTCCCTGACGGAAGCCTTACTGACCTTGTTGCAAGGATTGAAAAAAAGGCCTCTGTGCAGGAAATAAATTCTGCAATGAAAAAGGCATCGGAATCAAGGTTAAAGGGGATTCTGCAGTATTCGGAGGAGGAGCTTGTAAGCTCCGACATTGTGGGCAGCACTTACAGCTGTATTTTTGATTCATTGCAGACAAAGGCAGTGGGCAATACAATAAAAGTGCTGGGCTGGTATGACAATGAACTGGGCTATTCGCAGAGGCTCATTAACCTTGTTGAATTCATGGATAAAAAAGGGTTGTAATGCCGGAAGTTGTTTGCTTTGGAAACGCCACAATTGATGTTTTTGTGCATCTGCAGAACGAGCATCTGCACGGGAACAGGCTCTGCTTGAGGCCGGATTCAAAAATAGATGCCGACAGAATTTTTTTCGGGACAGGGGGAGGTGCAACAAACACTGCAGTGGGCTTGTCAAGGCTAGGCCTGAAAACAGGGATTGTCTGTGCGCTTGGAAAGGATGAAAATTCAAAAAAGGTCCTGAAGGAACTTGAAAAGGAAAAAATTGACTGCAGTGGAATAGTAAAACTTGCCAATTACAATACGGCCTACAGCGTTATTCTGACAGGGTTCGGCGCAGACAGGATAATCCTTAGCTTTGCCGGCGCAACAAGGCACCTTGAAAACGAAAAGCAGGTCAACTGGAAATTCCTGGAAAAAAGCGAATGGTTCTGTGTAAGCAGCCTGCATTCAAAGCCAGGGCTTCTGAAAAAGATTTTTTCCTTTGCCGAAAAAAAAGCAATCCTTGTTGCATGGAACCCGGGAAAAAGCGAACTAAGGCAGGGATTCGGCAAATTAAGGCAATTGCTTGAAAAAACCAGCATCCTGTTTTTGAATGAAACTGAAGCAGAGCTTCTCACGGGAAAAAAAGGAGCCAAACAAAACCTGGAAAAACTCCAGAAAATTGTCCCGCTTGTTGTGATAACCCTTGGGGCAGGGGGCAGCACTGCTTTTGACGGAAAAAAATTTTTTTTTGAAAGGGCAAGAAAGGTGAGGGTGCTTGATTCAACAGGCTGCGGGGATGCGTTCAAATCCGGCTTCCTGGCCGCAATTATAAGGGGGAAAGGCATCAAGCAGGGCCTTTACCTCGGAAGCGAAAATGCCGCGCAGGAAATACAGTTTCTTGGGGCAAAAAACAATCTGATCAGGAAAAAAATCTGATTCCGCATTATGCCTGAAAAACGGCATTAGATGCAGTCGCAAGTGCCGTCAGGGCATTGGGCAGCGCAGACAGAAGCAGGCAATATCCGGCAGGATGAATCACAGCTGGGCGTAGAAGTGTACCAGCACATGCTGTGAAACTCGCAGAAACCTGCCAGATTTCCAAGTACGGCTGGGCTGAAAACAGAGCCGTCACATTCCTCTCCGGGATTTAAAGCCCCGTTGCCGCAAAGCTGTGCCCCTGTTGTGCCGGGTATTTTTCCTTGTGCATTGAGCTTTGCGGTTTTTGCATACCCTGCGGAAGAATAGGAAATATTCAACGAACCGGAATCTGAATAAGAGCCCATATTCCCGGTAATTTTTATAATTTCCCCGCTTCTCATAGGCAGATTAGAAAATCCGGAATCCACAAAAATCGGAAAATTGCCCGTGACAGTCGCTCCCGTCATATTTCTGCCGCTTTTGTTCTGCAATTCGACAATAAAATCTCTTGTGACGGGATTGACATTGCTGCTTCTAACCAAAAAATCCCGGGAATCAACGCTAAACCGAACCTCTGAAGCCGGCTGCTGCAGGACAAAAAACAAAACAGAAGCAACAGTAACAATAATCACCAAGGCCCAGCCGTAAGTCATCAAATACTCCAGTGCAGCCTGGCCGCGGGATTTTTTGGAAAACATTTAACCATAATATATATGTTGCAGGTGCTTTTATTTTTTTGTTTCCGGCAAAAAACTTTTCTGCTTCAGAAAAGCATCGGCTTTTGCCAGAATCTGCTTTGCATTTGCAAAGGTTGTTTTTTTCAGGGCCCTTTCAAAAACAAGCCAGTCAAATTCATTGTGCTCGGGGGAAAGCCGCACAGAATCAGTCGCAGATTCAACAAGGAGTATGATTACTTCCTTGAAAATTGTTTCTTCCCCCTTTTTGTAAAAATAGGTTATTCTCTCGCGGAAACCCGGAATTATTTTTGCCTGTTTTTTTGTAATGCCTGTTTCTTCCTCAAGCTCCCTCCAGAGCACCTGCTCCTCTGTCTCGTTTTCTTCCACATGGCCTTTTGCAAAGTCCCAGTGGCCCGAAGTGTAGTGCAGGAGCAAAAACCTTGTTTCATGGCTTTTTTTATGGAATACTACGGCACCAACGCTTGTTTCAGACATAAAATTGCACGCCAGGAATTTGCTTGTCCGGAATTAATGTTTTTCTCTTTTGGGCAACTCAAACTTTTTCTCCAAAAGGGAAAGAAAATGGCTGGCACTACTCCGTGTCCACGAACTGCTCGTATGTTGAATGGTTGAACTTGTATAAAAATTGTTTTATTTTCGCGCCCTTGAAGGAAAAGTCCATGAGCACCTTGTCCCTGTTCCCTGAAAATTTTGAAAACACATGCCCCTGGCTCGCATCGAGAATAAAAAAATTTTCCCTGAACTCGGTTATTACAAAGGCATGTGTCTGGAGATTTTCAAGCTCCGCGAGCACGACAAACGCCTTTTCATCCCCTATTCCGAGAAGAAGGCTGCATAAGAAAATCGCGATGTCCTCGTCGTCAGCGATTTTTTCTGAAAAGATTTCTTTCGGCGAAAGCCAGTAATTCAGGCTTGTGTCGAGCTCCGCAAAATTTATTTCAGAAGCGACAAAATTGAAGATTTTTTCCGCTGTCTGCAAAAAATCCTTTTCAAAACCAAAATTTTGCGGTTTCAAATCCGCAAGAATAGATTGTATTGTCAGGTCGTCGGAATTCACAAGGCCCTTTATCTCCCCGATTGTCCTGCGCTCTGACTCGTTAATAAGTTCCGAATATTTTGAAAGCAAAAACCTGCAAAGCCTGAACTGGAGCTCTTTCTGTGCATCCCCGCTTGAAAGCGAAGCGGAATCACTGTTATCACGGTTTTCACCCGGCCTTGCCTGGCCATCAGCCTGGTTTTTCATTAATATGATTGGAAAAAAACTGGCTTTAAAAATATGCTTTTTGGCAGTTGCAGGGCATGGCAAAAAAACATCAAAAAAAAACGTTTTTTTTTGGCAATCGGCAGACCGGCCTTAGAGGGGGCTGAAAATGCGGTTATCCGCAGCAAACCTTTCCCGGGCCGCAGCCAAGCTCGTTTTTATTGGATTCCCAGGCATCGCATAAATCCTTGCACACTCCTCCGACAGCATCGCAATTGTCAGCACAGCCGACAAAACAGGGGTCTGCTGAATTGCAGGGCGAAAAAACGTCAAAATAACCGTCCTCAAGCAGGTTGGCGCAGCCTGCTGCGCAAAAGCCGTTCAGGCTTCCGCAAATATCCATTGCACAGCAGGTTTCGCCTGAAGAACATCCAAAAGTCCCGAAGTTTATATTTGGAGGCAGGCATGAAGCTTCACAGGCGCCTCCTGAATTGAAGCAGGAAAGCGATTCAATTGAACAGCATTCCAGGCCTAGCAGGCAGTTTCCCTGGCCAAGTTCATAGCCTATGCAATCCTCGTCTGCCTGGCACCAGCCGCTTCCGCCGGGAGAGGAACAAGCTTCTCCGAAAATTTTTGACTGGACATAACAGGCTTCGTCAGTGCAGGTTCCTGCACCGCCCTGGCAGGGCTGGCCCTGGGTGTTTCTTGCACAGGCGGAAGACTGGCCGCAGGCAGTGTCAGTGCCTGTCATTGCGCACTCTGCCGCATAAACACAATTTATGGGGCAGCCTGCGCAGGCGCCGTCAAAGCAGGTTGAGGGCGGATTCAGGCCTATCCTGCAATTAGTGCCGTTAGGCTCGTTGGAATAAACACAGCCATTCGTGCAGGAAGCTGTCTTGCAGGTTTGCGGGGCGCAGCTTCCGGAATCCGAAGGGCAGTTTTCGCCGGGTTCGCAGTTGCCGTTCGGTGCCCCAAAAAAGCAGGCTGCAGGCGCCACGGCAACCGCAGCATCGGGGTTTTTTCCTTTTGCATTCAGGGCAATTGTCCTTGAGTAATTGTCAATCAGGCAGTGTATCCTTATGCTGCCGGAAGAACCGTAATTTGACGCAATATTTCCTGTTATTTTTGTTGTCTGGCCGCTTGGCAGGCTTGCAGAATAACTGCAGGTTGAACCCGAACTGCAGTTCACAGGGACCGCAATGTCAAAATTCACTGGTTCAAGCCCTGTAATTACAACAGGCCTGCCTGAAGCATTCTGAATCTCAAGAACAAAAGAGGAAGGCAATCCGGAAACAGGGGTTACATTGCTGCTGCGCACAATAAAACTCCTCGAATCCGAAGAGAACACTATATCCTGGCTTGGAGCCTGGAGGACAAAAAACAGGGCCGATGCAATGGAAACAATAATGACCAGAGCCCAGCCGTAAGTCATCAAATACTCCAGGGCTGCCTGTGCACTTGGTTTTTTTGCAAACATGCAGTAACTAATTGAATTTCCTGATTTTTATTACTTGCCTTTTTTCCAAACAAATCTTTTTTTTAATGCTATTGCACATAGTTTTTCCGATGGCCAAAATCACTTTTTTCGGAGGCTGCAATGAAGTCGGCAGGAATGCAATGCTTCTTGAAACCCGCGGAAAAAAAATACTTTTTGATGCAGGAATAAAAGTCGGAAAGGAAAAGCCAGAGCTTCCAGAAATACCCAAAGAGCTTGCAAGGCAGATTGATGCCATTGTAATCAGCCATGGCCACATAGACCACTGCGGCTACCTGCCAGTGCTTGTAAAGCAGGGTTTTTCGGGAAAAATATTTGCAACCCCGCCGACAAGGGA
>JAQTPU010000065.1 GCA_028712575.1 Candidatus Iainarchaeum sp. | reverse complement strand
TGCAATTTTGGAGTTCGGGATTATTACGCGCCTGCCGTTATAGTCCCTGAAATAAGTGTATCTCAAGCCGATGTTTTCAACCTGCAGGCCCAGGACCTCGTCCTCATAATCAATAATGTCCCCCACCGAGTAGTGCTTGCTTGTAAAAATGCTGAATCCGCCGAAAACATCCGCAATTGTCGCCTGGGCTGCAAAAGCGATTGCAAGGCCGCCTATTCCAAGGCCTGCGATTACTGCGGTAAGGTCATAGCCCAGGCTTCCAGCAATCGCGGCAATTGCGATTAAAACAATTATTATTTTGATAATCTTGCTAAGAATGGGAAAAAACTGTTCGTCTATTTTTGTGCCCGCATTTTCAGCCATTGGAAAAAGGTAGCTCTTCAGGAAAAAATCGACAGTCCTTACTACAATCCAGGTTGCAATAAGGACTACGACGACACCGAGTGTCTGCTGGACAATCCTTATTGTTTCTGCCGGAAGGTTCAGAAAGCTTATGCCTATGACAAAGCCGATTACCGCAAAAACAAGCCAGAGCGGCTTTTCAAGAATCCTGAAAATTATTTCATTGACCTTTTTCGGGCCTATGGGGTTTGCCCTTGCAAGATTCTTCAGATGCCTGCCAATCAGGAAATCAATGGCTTTTCCGATTATTACCGAGGCAATTATGCATCCGAAAAAAAGCACCCAGTTTGCAGGCGGGGTTCCAAGAACTGCAAGCACGACAGTTTCAAGAGTCATGCTATACAGTAAAACCAAAAAACATTAAAAGATATCAAATTATTTTTCCTTTAAAGCGGCTTTTTTTATTTCCAGTTCCCCCAGGAATTCGTTCCGCATTTTTTTTACCGCTTCAACAACAAGCCTTTTTTTGAAAAAAGGCGCATCCAGGACAAGGCTTTCGAATTCCCCGCCTTCCCCGGCGGAATTGAAGCCAGTTTTTTGTTCCAAATCAACCAAAAACCCCACTTCCTTGAGCGTGATTTTTTTTCCCAGGATTTTTTCATCCAGGCCCTGCGCAGCGATTCTGCAGACAACAAACCCGAATTTTTCGTTCAAAAGCGTCTTCAGCAGGACATCCTGTTTCCAGTGCCAGAGCGGGGAAAAAACCTTCAACCCAAGCTCCTCCGCAATCCCCTGTATCCTTTCCTTCTGGTAATTGCTGCAAACAGCGCCCGAAACAATCCCGTCAAGGCCGAACTTTTTTTGCGCCTTTGCAATTGTTTTCTTCAGGTCCGCAAGCTCCTTTTCCTTTTCCCCTGGCGTGCGCCCGGCAACAAGCGGAATTCCCGCCGCTTCTGCCTGCAGTTTCAGAACTTTTTCATCCGGCCTGTGGAACATGTATGAGTCGGGATTTTCTGCCAGCATTGAAACCAGGCAGGAAATTTCATAGTTCTGCTGTTTCATGAGCCAGAGCGCAAGGCAGCTGTCTTTGCCGCCTGAAAACAGCATCCCAAGCTTCAGGTTTTTTTTGCCGGCAAAGGAATTCAAAAAAACCGTTTTCCTTTTCCCGCGCAGTTTTGCAAGCTTTTCAAGGGCTTTGTCAAAATTGCTTCCGTACTGCGCCGCGGTTTTTCCCCTGAAGGCAAATTCCTTTTCAAGGCCGAGCCCTTCAGCGGCCTTCCTGACAATCAGCTTGTTGCCCCCTTTGTTGATTTTCAATTCTTTTTTCAAAGCAAGCCCGAATTCAACAACAGCAGTGTCCAAAAAAGGCAGCCGTAGCTCGATATTATTGTGCATTGCAACCACGTCGTCCCTGTAAAGGTCATTTTCATAAACCTGCAGCAAAAGGTTCCTGCAGTCAAGATTGATATTATTGGAGCGCTCAAAACGCTTATATCCTGCAAACAATTCATCCGAACCAAGCCCGGAGAACATTGCCTTCACCCCGTCTTTCCGCGCCTTTTCGCAGGCAGCGAAAAACGGAAGCGCAACCCCCGTCTTTACGGGGTCGGAGCTTTCAATAAGGGAAACAATTTTTTTTGCGTACTCTTCCACTTTTTCAAATTCAAGCGCAGCAACTTCCAGTTTCAGTCCGTGGGCCCGGGCAATTTTCTCTGCAAACTCCAAATCACGCGGCTTTCCGAGCTCTGCCCCCTTTGCATATGCAAAATAGCACGTAAAATCACAGCCAAGCTTTTTCAGCATGAGCGCAACAAGGCTTGAATCAACGCCCCCTGAAAAAAGAAGCCCGAATTTTTTTTCGGGAATGCGCTTTTCCACAGCTGCCTGAAAAATGCCCGAAAATTTGTGCACAGCTTCCCCCTCTTCAGTTTCTTTTTCCCGGACTTCAAAAAACTTTCTCTGGATTTTTTTTATTTTTCCGGCCTTCAAATCATATTCAAGCACCTGCCTCGGGTTCAGGTCGGTTATTTTCTCCAGGCCGCCGGCCCTCAATGCCTTCTGCTCCGAAGCGAATGCAAACCCGCAGTCCAAAGAGTAATTCAGGGGCTTCACCCCGAGCAGGTCTCTTGCAATCAGCACCTTGTTTCCAAGCCAGTAAGCAAAGGCAAATGCCCCGTCAAGCTCTTCAAGCGCCTCAATTATCCTGTGCGCGCCTTTTTTTTCAATGAGCTTTAACAGCACTTCAGCGTCATTCCCTGCGCCGAATTTGTATTTTTCATCAAGCTCTTTCCAATTGTAAATTTCGCAGTTTGCAGCAAGCACGCCTTTTCCCTTCAGCGGCTGGGGAACAAAGCCCACTATGCTGTGAAGGCAGTGCGCAATGCAGTCCCTTCCTTTTAAGGGCGGGATTTTTTCAATCCGCCTCCCAACAAGGGCCCGCTTTCCATCGGAAAAGCCGAAGCAGTCTGTTCCTCTCTCCCTGATTTCAAAAATCGCTTTTTTTGCCCTTTCAAAAGAATCCTCAAAGCCGAAAAAGCCTGTTATGCCGCACATAAAGAAAAATTGACAAGCAAATGATTTAATGGTTTTGCATTTTTTATTTTTTCAATCCTGCACTGGGTCGGGCATTGTAAAAACAGCCACTGGAATCGCTTTTGTGTTGTTCTGCATGGAAAAGTCCTCAAAGCCGCCGGCTGGCTCAACAACTATCCTGACAATGTTCATGCCTGCCTGGTTTTCCCTGAAAACAAGGTCGTTTATTTCATAGCTTGTTTTTGCCCGCGCTTCAATGCCGCTGTTCAGGGAATAGCTCCTGTAAAATTCGTCGCCTATGAAAAGGCTTATTTTTATTCTTTCCGCCTTTTTGCCGGAGTTGTTTGCAATTCCGACTTTTAGCTGCACAGGCAATGAATAGACAGCGGAATTGTCCCTGATTGAAATGCCCGTGACCGCAAGGTCGATTCCGTCCAGGTTTTCATTTTGCACAGGCGCTTCTTCTTTGGGCTGCTGCACGAATGCAAAAAATGCCGCGAGGGCCAGTATGCACAGGGCTGCAAGGCATCCTGCCAATTTTGTTGCATTTTTTGAATCCATTTTTTATTCGCCCCATTTTTTTTTGGCCAGTATTGCCTGGATTTTTTCAGAATTGTAATTATCGATTGTGTTTGCCATGAATTCCTCGCTGATTGTTCCAAAAATGCCGCCCGGGCCTGCATTCCAGTTCATAATGCCGCTCTCCAAAGACCTGAATTTTGCCATGCCGTGCGCACTGTAAAAACAGCCCGTTGTTTCCCTGCAGTTGATGCCGAGGTCTGATTTGTATAATTTGAAATCGTCCGCGGCAAACCAGTTGTTATAGCAGTCCAATAACGCGTTTTCCCAGTCATAAGGCCTGCTTTTGTACGGCGCGACACAGCTTTGATACGAATCATACAGGTTCCGCAGCTGGGAATTGCCGTCAAGTTTTCCGCTGCACCATCGCGGGCAGCCTTCTTTGTCGACATTTATTCCCCAGGGGTTTTCAGGTTCGAATTCAGGGGCTTCAAAATCCAAATGCGTATTGTCTCCGATGCTGTCATATTCGTCCGCAAGGTAGCCGAAACTGTGCCCGAACTCGTGCACAAACGTATATGACTTAAAGCCGGTATTATTGGAAACCAAATTGCAGTCCGGGCAGACAAATATGTTTGAAATCCCGGGCCCTGCATTTGCCCTTCCGGTTTCTGGCACAATAAATACCAGCTGGTCCTGGTCCAAAACATTGATTTTGCATTCATTTGAAACAACACTGGCGACAGCCAGGGCGGATTGCTCAAAGTCTGCAGTCGATTCAAGAAGGAAAAAATTGAATTTTCCCCTTTTTGAGCCGAAAGGCTCAAATTCAAACAGGGCATCCTGAAACCCGTAAAAATTCAGTTCCGCAAGATTCGCTTTTGTGAACCTGCTTGGAACAAGGATTACATTGATTGCCTCCGCAACAGGGGCATTCCCGAATATTTGCCTGCAGCCGGCTTTTTCGCCAAGCACCTGCACCCGCCCCGTGCTTTCATATGCCTGTTCTTCATCCCAGACCCTGTAAGTGTATTCAACTGTTTTTTCCGAGTTTTTAGGGATGTATGTTCCTGAAAAATATTTTCTTCTTTCATCAAACGCGTGTTCAGCCAGCTGCACATTTTCCTCCAGCCCGTTCATTGTTACGGAAAGCTCGGCTTTCACGATTTTTTTGTTGTCTTTTGCAAACACCAGAAAATTTATCGGAAGGTTGGTTTGCAGCAGGGGGGCCGCCCATGCATAGGGCTGGACAATGTCCTTCAGGTTTCCAAAATATCCAAGCTCTTTTGCGTGCTCCTTTCCAAGAATATCGGCCATGATTAAAACAGCGCGGAAATTCCTGCCTGCATACTCGTCCCCAAAAAATATTTTCGCCGAGTGCCTGCAATATTTTTTATTTATGGCAAGCGGCTCTTTTTTCAGGATTGTTCCATTTTCATCGAAAATCCGCAGTTCCCCCGAAGCGATGTTTTCACAGCTGCCCCCGTCAAAATCCGGCACGCATATGCCTTCATAGCATTTCTGCGGGGGCTCGGCATCGAACACATAAAAATAAGGGTTGTTTTCCCCAAGGGAAAATTCCCCCTGCCAGAAACTTTCTTCCGGATAAAAAAAGCCTGTCGAATCGCATTTGCTTATTTTTTGCTGTGAAAGCTGTTGGGCAAGGGATTTTATTCCGCCGGAAACCCTGTTTTCATTCCAGAAAAAATTCAGGCCGCTTTTTGTTTCCGTGACACAAATTTTTTCTTTTTCAACAAGGTCAAAAACCCGCTGTATGCTTGCAATGCC
>JAQTPU010000064.1 GCA_028712575.1 Candidatus Iainarchaeum sp. | reverse complement strand
CGTTGCTTGTGAAGGAAACCCTTGAATTGAAGGGATTCTGAAGCGCTTCTTCCGGGATTATTCTGAATTCAATTTCCTTTGTTTCAAAAGGCCCAAGAGCAACCTGCGTTGTTCCTTCCAGATTCCAGTCGTTTGGCAGCAAAACCCCGATGTTTCCGGAAACTGTTTTTCCAGACCTGTTCCGCATTGAAACAATCAATTCATAATCCGCAGTGCCTGTGCCTGGCAATGATGCGCTTATTTTCACAATGCCGGCAAGCGCCCGTGTTTCAACTGAATTGACACTTGTTTTCCTTTTAAAACTGCAATCAAGATTTTCCACGAGAAATTCAATTTCCGCTTTTTCTGAAGATGTTTCAACCGCAATTGTTTCGGTTATTTTGCTCTTTTTCGGCACTGAAATAAGCGAAGGGTTAACAACCCCGTTTTTTGCAGAAATCCTTGCATTTGCCCTGGAACCCGACTGGTTGTCAATTGTGATTTCAAACCAGCCCAGATTATCCCTTATTTCAACATTTTTAGGCGCATCCAATGCAAGATTTTCGCAATATTTATTATAAGAGGGCAGAACATATGCCGAGATAAAAGTGCCAGAAACAGGCTTTTTCTCAATAATCACTTTAAAAGCCCTTTTTCCAAAGTCCTGCAATTCACAGGTTCTTCCGCCCAAAAAATGGCCCCTAAGCTCAATAAAAGCCATTTCCGGCTCTGTTTCATTAAAAATCCTGCCAGTAACCTTGACATTAACAGTGCCAGTCCCACCTGAAAGAATTGTCCTGTCAAAACCGTTTGTTTGCACAGTAAAATTCCTGCTGGCAGTGGAAACAACAGCACTGTCAATAAAAAACCTTTCCTGGCCGGAATTCCTGATTGAAAAGCCTTCAATTATGGAATCGCCAACAGTTATTCTCACTGCATGGGCATCAATTGAGATATCGCTGCAGGTTGAATTTGCCGCAAAAGCCTGCTGGCTGAATACTGAAATAAAAATCAAAAACAGGCCTGCCAAGATAAACTTAGGGTGTGTCATACAGAACTCTCTGTCGCCGAAGTATATAAACATTACCCTGATTAACTGGAACAGGTGAACATTTAAAAAGGGTTGGGTTTTTGAAGGTTGCTTATTCTTTGAGCTTTGCAATTCTTTTTTCCAATTCCTCAAAAAGCTCTTTTTTCTTTTCCCTGCTTAATTCAAACAGTTTTTTTTGGATTGATTTTTCCGTTATTGTGAAAATATAGTTTGTTTTTATTGTGCTTTCTTTTATTGCCCCATCTGCCTTTGAGAGCTTTATGCCCTTCATTTCTGGGTTGCTTGTAATGCCTGCAACCACAACATTGCCAAATTCCTCGAAAAGCACTGCTGCCGGCCTTTTTTTTGTTTCAAAAGTGTCAGTAAACTGGACCTGCGCCAGAACAACTTCTCCTGCTTTAAGCATGTTCCCAGTCCTCGTCTTCCTTGTTATCCCATAATTCCTTCATTTTTTCCTGTTGTATTTTGTGCAAAAACTCGTCATACTGGTTCTTCAGCCTGCAGGCCTTTGCAATTTTTGTAAGGTTCAAAATTGCCTCTGAATAGGTCTGCCTTGGATACTGCTTTGCCCTCTTCAATTCATCCAGAACAGGCTTCTCAATCTGAATAGTAGTAACCTCTTTCATATAGCAAACATATAATTAGTATATAATTCGTTATATAAATATTTGTGTTTTTGCATTAATTACTGGCTTTGCAATCCGGCATGCCTGTTATAAATTTTTTATTAGCCCTGTTTTGAGTTTTTCAAAAAGGGGCTTGCTTATTTCGCCTATTTGTTTCAGTATTAGCGTTTTTTCCATTGTTGCGATTGTATCTGTTCTGACAAAGCTTTTTGATTTTAGTTCTCCTGTAAAGTCTTTTTCCCGGATTTCCAGTTCGAATTCCGGTTTTGTTTGTTTTGTTGTTATTGGGCATGCCCAGACGAAATTGTGTTCTTCATTGAGTTTGTTGTTTGAAATTATGGCTATTGGCCTGATTTTATAATCTGCCTGATTGCTGAAAGGAAACCTTGCAAGAAAAACCTGTTGTTGTTTCATTCAAATCACAAATATGTTTCCCAAATATCATCTTCTTTATTGTTCCAGATTTTTTCCAGTGCTTTTTGCGACAAAGCAGCCCAAAAAGGCTCTTCAGCCATAACCTGCCTTGCAACATCAGACTCTTTTTTCAAAACAAGCTCATTTTCCCGTTCAATCAAAACAAGCGCCTCTTTTGGTTTCATTCCCTTGTTATTCCTAATCTCTTCTGGAATAACAATCTGGCCTCGGGAATTCATAATAACAGTCCGGATTCGCTCATTCATACCAATCACCATAATCATACTATTCATACAAGGAGGATTTAAACATTTTCTTTCTGCAGGCAATGAAGATTTCTCTCCGGAATAATCAAAGCATTGCAAAAAAAGAATTTCAGATGCACACTATTGCTTTTTTCTGCGTTCTTTTTCCGAGCGCCTGCTTTGGGAATAGCCTTTTTTTGTAGGGTCAAAAAAAATTGTTTTTCCGATTGGTAGTCCGCGTTTCTCTCTTAATGTTCCACGGCTACGGCTAATTAGGGTTACTTCTGGTTCTTCACGCCTATCCGGCTGTCTTCGCCTGTCTGGCCCGGAATAAGTCTGGGTTCTTATTGCAATTGTGTGCTTTTTCTGCAATTCTTGCAAATGTGCCCTTTGTTGAGGGGTTATTCTTTTTCTTGGTTCTGGCATTTGTTGGCCCCAAAGTTAATAGGCTTTCTCAAAATTTAAACCTGCCCTTTTTGCAGGCAATGAAGATTTCTCTCCGGAATTTTTCCTGCCTTGTCCCTTCATTACTGCCTGTCAAATGTTTTTGTATATCTTTTTTCTGTGCCCGACTTTGAGAATAAACAGTTTTTTTGTTGCAGGGTGCTTGTCAATCAGTGCACGGTATTGCCCTATTCTTAGCTTGTAAAAATCCTTGCCAGTGACTTTTTCCAGAAAAACAATGTCTCTGCCTCTAAGTTCTTCAACTTTATCGATTATTCTTAAGGCAATTTGCTTGTCAATAAGCTTAAGGTCTTTTTTTGAGCGGTTAGTCCAGATTATTTCAAAGCCCATTTACAAACCCAGTTCTTTTTTAAGCTGAGAAGAAGTGTAAACCCTGCCTTTTGCAATATCCTCTCTGGCTTCTTTTACGCCTGCAAGTGTTTCTTCGCTCAATTCAAGCTTTGATTCCTCGTTTTCTTTTGCAATCAAAATCAGCTTGTCTATTACTTCTGCATAAGTTTCCCTTTCATAATCCTTAAAGGAATCAAGGTCTTTCTTCAAAACATTGGAAATCTGAATAGTAGTAGTATTTGCCATATAATTCACTATAATATGTTATAACACACAATATTTAAAAACCTATTTTGCAGGCAATGAAGATTTCTCTCCGGAATTTTTCCTGCCTTATCCCTTCATTACTGCCAAAGGGGAATGCTTTGAAATTTTCTTTCCAATCCCGCTTATTTCAACAGAAGCAATTACTTCATCAATGTCCTTGTATGCTTCAGGGGCTTCTTCCGCAAGCCCTGCCCAGGAAGCTCCCTTAACAATCTGGCCCTTTAATTCAAGGTCTTTTTTTACCTGCTCTCCTCTCTTAAGCTTCATTGCAGAATGCCTTGACATGCTTCTCCCTGCGCCATGACAAACAGATGCAAAAGTCTCTTTCAATGCTGTTTCTGTCCCTACAAGAACATAGCTCGGGGTTCCCATTGAACCGGGAATAATAACAGGATGCCCCGTAGTTATGTATAAATCTGGGTTTTCTTTTCTTCCTGCGGGCATTGCCCTTGTTGCGCCTTTTCTATGGACCAAAACTTCTTTCTGTTTGCCTTCAATTCCATGCTTTTCAAATTTTGCAACATTATGGCAGACATCATAAATAACCCCCATCTCAAGGTCTTCTGCCTTCTGCTTGAACACCTTTTCAAACCCTTCCCTTATCCAGTGCGCCATTGCCTGCCTGTTTGCAAAGGCATAATTGACACCGCAATTCATTGCCTCCAGATATGCCCGGCCTTCTTCGGAGCTTATCGGCGCACAGGCAAGCTGTTTATCAGGGACTGTTATTTTGTATTTTTCCATTGCCCGTATCATTTTGTCAATATAATCTGTTGCAATCTGGTGCCCTGCTCCCCTGCTTCCCGAATGCAGCATTATTACTGCCTGGCCCTTAAAAAGGGAGAATTTTTTTGCGGTTTTTTCATCAAAAATTTCCGTTACTTCCTGTATTTCCAGAAAATGGTTTCCGCTTCCCAAAGTTCCGGACTGGTTTAATCCGCGCGCAAAAGCCTTTTCAGAAACTTTCTCGATATTTGCGTTTTTCATTCTGCCGTTTTCTTCTATTCTTTCCAGGTCTTTTTTCCAGCCATATCCTTTTTTCACTGAATAAGCCGCGCCCTGTGAAAATAATTCCCCAAGCTCGTCTTTTTTCAGTTTTATTTTTCCGGTTTCTCCTATTCCGGCAGGAATTAGTTCAAAAAGCACGTCAATTAATTCCTTTAATTTCGGCTTTATTTCCGATGCCTTCAAATTTGTCCTCAACAATCTTACTCCACAGTTAATGTCAAATCCGACTCCGCCCGGGCTTACTATTCCGCCCTGTTTCCCGTCAAAGGCAGCAACTCCTCCGATTGGGAATCCATATCCCCAGTGCATATCAGGCATTGCAGCGGCATACTTCTGTATTCCCGGCAGAGTGGCGGAATTTTTCAATTGTTCAACCGCCCCTTCTTCTATTTCTGCAAGAATCTTTTCATTTGCATAAATCCTTGCCGGGGCTCTCATTTCGCCCTGCTCCGGAATTTCATAAACCCCTTCACGCAATTTTTTCAAGCCTGAAACCATTTTTCCACCCTAGGTATCGCACACAACCTGTGCAATCCATTTTCCGTTTTCATTTTTCAATTCAAAGCTGTTCCAGGTGGCTGCCTTTATCAATATCTTTAATTCGTGCTTTTTTTTGTTTATTGGCTCTCCAAAACAATCAGCACGCAGGGAATTTTTTTCCAGGTTTATTTTTGCCCTGAATTTTGAAAAAAGCATTCCTTTTGTTTCCATCTGGAAAAGAATTTCCTCCAAAAATTTGTGCAGCAATTCCCCCGGATTTTTGGCTTCCGCCTCGATTGAAAGTTTCTGTTTTGCGCTTACTTTTTTCAGGTTGCGTTCAATCGAATTCATTGCAAGCGCGGAATTTTCAAAGCATTCTTCTATGCTCTTTCCAAATGCCCGGAATTTTGCGTCGGCAGTGTGCTCCAAAAAAACAAACCGTTTCATAGGTAAAATAGGCAG
>JAQTPU010000063.1 GCA_028712575.1 Candidatus Iainarchaeum sp. | reverse complement strand
GTGAACTTTTTGGATGCAGACGGCAGGTATGAAAAGAAAACTTCCACAATAAGGGTCAGGAACAGCGGAAAAATAGACCTTTCAAACATAAGGGTGAGGACAAAAAATGATTCCCAGTGCGATGCAAGCTGGTTAAAATTCAAGGAATCAGACATTCCCTATCTTGCAAAAGGCGAAACCAAAACACTCCTTATTGAAATAAGCGCGCCCGTCTTTGCACTGGACAGCGGCACAATGAGCTGCAAAATCCGCTACTGGTACGACAATCCAGTAACTGCGGGCGCGCAGGCAGACGGGGAAATGAACGACTGGATACAAATCACGCCAAGGCGGGCATGAATAGCCACACGGCACATATGCAGGGGCAAACATTATTTGCTTTTATTATGCTGCATATTGTGCGAAATAATGTCAACTATTGTTTTTCCGGCAAGGAAAACCACAAGTTCTAATTTTAAAACAGCCCAATCAACAAATTCATATTTGGGAAATAAAATTGCCGCCGGAATAAAAACCAGCATAAGAATAAAGGGAACAGCAATTGAAAAAACCTGGAAAGGCAGTCCTCTCAGATAAATTTCCAGCATTACTTCACCAACCAAAAGAGATTCGTCTCTCTTTTTTGCATTTTCAAGTGAAAGCGCATTTATTTCCAATGCGCTTTTTCCAATGCGCTTAAGCTTTGCAATAAATCTTTTTGACGCGCCGGAAACCCTGTTTTTGCCAAAGCCCTCGTTGTTTTTGATTACATTAAACCAAAAAGAGAAAGCGTGGCTCGCAAAAAAAATTGCCCCGATAAAAATAACGCTCGGCATATTGACCGAATCAATTTTTCTAAATGTTTCGCAGATGCCCGAAATAATTGCACCATAAGCCAGAAGATCAATGCCAAAGGCAAACAAAAGAACAAACAGCCGAATCACAAGGCCCGCACTTGAAAACTTTTGATCAGCCCTTGCAAAAAAAACCAAAAGCTTTAGGAAAATAAAAAAGCCTATTATTACACTCTGAAGCCAAAAACCCCACAAAATAGTTGCAAGGCTCCAGTTGAACAAAACAGCAAAAATAATTATCAGGACATTTGCGGCAAGCAAAAAGCGCACAGGGGGATTGTCAAAGCGCAAAAATTTCAAAAAGTTCTTTTTCATGATAAAAAAAAGGCTTACACCTATTTAATAGTTCTGTAAAAAAAGCCCCGAGAGGGACTTGAACCCTCAACCGCCGGTTTACGAAACCGGAGCACCGCCATTATGCTATCGGGGCGATAAAAAAATTTTGTTGCGTTAAGTATTTAAACAAAAAATGCCATACTGTTTTATGAAGAAAATTATTATTCCGCTTGTTTTAATTGCAACGCTTGTTTTGCTGCTTGGCTGTTCACAGCCGCCTGCTGTGCCTGCTGACGAAACATCAGGCCTTAAGGACTGCGGCACTAATGCGGATTGCATTGGAACTGCCGCAAAAACCTGCGAGAAGGCGTTTGCCACTATTACACAGGCCAGTGAAAGCCCGAAGTCAAGCATCAGCATTAAAATAATCATTTTCGGTTTCCAGGAAAACAAGTCCTGGAAGGTAAAATACAAAATGGAAAAAATAGAAGTTGACCCGGCAAGCCAGGACGCTACAGCGGGCCAGATAATGGCCGCAATGCTGCAGGGCAAGGACATGACCTGCTTTGTCCCGGAAGAGCAATTGGCAGGCAGCGAGAGCGGGCTTGTGGGAATCCAGACTGCAGACCTTAAAAAACAGTGCACTGGTAGCCTTGCAGACACTTTAAGCGGGCTAATGTCAACCAGGAGTTAAATTTTTTCAAAGCTTTTTTTTCCAGTTTTCAGATGCCACAATGCCTCTGCAAGCGAATCAATTTTTACCCTTTTCTGCTGCATTGAATTTCTCTCGCGCAGTGTTACTGTGTTGTCTTTCATCGTGTCATAATCAATTGTAATCGCAAAAGGCACTCCGATTTCGTCTGTTTTTGCATATCTTTTGCCAATGCTTGCCTTTTCCTCGAACAAAACATCAAAATCATAGGAATTCAATTGCCTGAAAATCCCTGTTGCCTTTTCAAGCAAGCCGTCTTTTTTTACAAGTGGGAAAATACCTGCAATATACGGCGCAATCCTTACAGGCAGGTCAAGAAAAACGCGCTCTTCAGGGCCCCTTTTTTCCTTTCTGAAGGCAAGGTCAAGCGCAACATAAAAGGCCCTGTCAATGCCCGCGGAAAGCTCGAACACATGGGGCAGAACCTTTTCATTGTTGTCTGTTACAATCATTTCCTGCCTGCTCTGCTTTGCATGCCCCTTCAGGTCATAATCAGTGCGGTAATTGCAGGCCATTAATTCTATCCAGCCCAGGTCTGTTTCAACCTCAAAATCCCATGTTTCGGCCGCATAAAAAGCCCTTTCATCATTGCCAAGCTGCCGAAAGCGCATTTTTTCTTCAGAAATGTTGAGTTTTTTGTAAAACTCCTGCACTCGCGCAAGGCAATAAGCAATCAGCTTTCCTGAAACAAGCTTTTTTTCAACAGCCTCTTTGCAGGAAATTTTCTTGACCCCTTTTTCCTTCAAAAGGAACAGGTTTAATTTGAAATTTTCCACTTCTGAAAAATTTTCAATTTCATTTATCCTGTGCGGATTGAAAAAAATTTCTATTTCCATCTGGCCGAATTCGCGCTGCCTCAAAAGCGTGTTTCTCGGGGCAATTTCATTCCTGAAAGAAGAGCCTGCCTGCGCAATTCCAAGCGGAAGGGAGTTCGCCATTGTCCTGTAAACCCTTTTAAAATCAAGGAAAATGCTCTGGCAGGTTTCAGGCCTCAAATAAGAAACCTGGTTTCCCGTTGCTCCAATGTCAACCTTCATCATCATATTGAATTTTTTTACTTCATGAAACTCCTTGCCCTTGCACTTCGGGCATTCAATCCCGTGCTTCCTTATCAGGGCGTCAAGCTCTGAAGTTGCAAGGCTTTCGGGCACAACTCCCCTGGTTTTGTCGGCAATCAATACATCTGCCCTGTGCAGGGAATTGCATTTTTTGCACTGCACAATAGGGTCGGAAAAAGAAGCCAGATGCCCGGATGCCTTGAAAACATCTTCAGGAAGAATCTGCGCCCCAAAAATTTCCATAAAGCCCTCTTTTTCAACAAGCTCTTTTCTCCACAAATCGACTATTTTCCTGCGGATTTTTTCGCCGGCATCCGCAAATTCCCAGAATCCGGAAGGGGAGTTTGAATAAATCTCCGCAGCAGGGTAATACAGGGCCCTTCTCAAAGCCAGGTTGTTGATTTCTTCTTTCGGCATGAAAAAACATTAGCCTGAAATCATTTAAAAACCAATTGCTGTTCAATTGAATTATGAACAGGATAGACGAATTAAGGAAAAAACTCATACGGAAAACAAGGGAAAAGGTTGAGGAAAAGTATTCCGGCGAGGAAGAGCACATTATCCGCGCAGTGAATGCCCTGCAGGATTTAGACGAAATTTTTAACCTTATTTCAGAGCACGCAAGGGAATGGTATGCGTCGCACTTTCCAGAGCTGGACAGGGCAATCCAGAATCCCGAGGCATTTTTGAAGCTTGTTTATTTGCTCGGAAACAGGGAAAATTTTTCTGAAAAGGAAATCTCCGGGCTTGTGAAAGAGAAAGAAACGGCAAAGGCAGTAATTGAAAAGGCAAAAACAAGCATGGGTTCCAGGATTCCCGACAAAGCGCTTGGGGAAATAAAGCTTCTCGCGCTCAATGCGCTTAACATAAAGGAACAGAGGAATTCGCTTGAAAAATTCATCTCCGAAGAAATGCAGAAAAAATCCCCGAATTTTTCCGAAATCTGCGGTTCTGTTCTCGGCGCAAAAATGTTGAAAGAGGCCGGCAGTTTCAGAAGGCTGGCATTAATGCCTTCTTCCACAATACAGATTCTCGGGGCAAAAAAGGCATTTTTCCGGCATGTCAAAAACCCGAAGGCAAAAACACCGAAATACGGGCTTCTTTACCAGCACCCGATGGTCAAGCAGGCTTCCTTTGAAAACAAGGGAAAAATTGCCCGCTCCCTTTCAGGAAAAATTTCGATTGCAGTAAGGACTGATTTTTTCAGCAAAAAAGAAATTGCAAAAGAACTGCAGAAAGGCCTTGACACAAGGGCAAAAGAACTGCAGAAAAAATAATTCAAAAATTCTGAAGGTTAACTAATGAAACAAATTTTTTCAGGGGTTTTTGAATCCAACGGAAAGATTTTCACAAAAAATCTTGTGCAGGGAAAACAGGTTTACGGCGAAACTCATGTTCAGGAAAACAGCGTTGAGTACAGGGAATGGGTTCCCTGGCGCTCGAAGCTCGGCGCAGGAATAAAAAACGGCTTGAAACAGCTTCCCCTTAAAGAAGGCAATAATGTTCTTTATCTCGGCTCTGCAGAAGGGACAACGCCATCGCACATTTCAGACATTATTGGCAGTGAAGGAATTTTGTTCGGAGTTGATGTTGCCGAAAAGGTTATGCGCAAGTTCATTGAATTGTGCGAAAAACGCACAAACATGCTTCCCCTTCTTTCAGATGCAGGCAGGCCTGAAAATTATGCAAAAGACCTTGAAGGAATTGAAATTGACCTGCTCTATCAGGACATTTCACAGAAAAACCAGGCTGAAATCTTTAACAAGAATGCCTCCCTGTTTTTGAAGAAAGGAAAATCCGGGGTTATTGCAATTAAGGCAAAAAGCATTTCACAATCAGAAAAGCCTGAAAAAATTTTTGCGGAAGAAAAAAAAGAACTAGAAAAACAATTCAAGGTCTTGCAGCAGGTAAACCTTGCGCCCTTCGAGAAACATCACTGCATTTTTTTATGCGAAAAGAAGTGATTGAATGATTCTTGAAATCAGAAGGCAATTCATCCATTTCCTTTTCGGAAGCCTTTTCATTGCACTCCTTGTCCTGCTGGGGAATGAAGCCACCCTAGAAATTCTTGTTGCCTGCCTAATGGCCGGGATTGTTTTTTCGCTTGCAATAAGGCACGGAATAAAAATCCCTGTTTTTTACCATCTTGTGCAAAAGGTTGAAAGGGAACATGAAAAAGAAGTGCCTGGCCAGGGGGCGATTCTTTTCTTTATCAGCGCAATAATAGTGCTTTTCCTGTTTTCCAACCCTGCAATTGCAATCGGCGCTCTCTGCGCGCTCATCTACGGCGACAGCGCTTCAACTGTCTTCGGAATAAGATTCGGAAAACACAGGCTTGTGGGAAAACGCACCCTGGAGGGGACAACGGCAGGAATACTTGCAATAATCCCATTTCTGGCAGTTCTTTTTCCATTGCCAATCGCTGTTGCAACAGCAATAATCGCAATGCTCGCGGAGCTCCTTCCCATTAA
>JAQTPU010000062.1 GCA_028712575.1 Candidatus Iainarchaeum sp. | reverse complement strand
CAATCCGCTTTCTCCAAGAGTGGTATAATTGTCCCCTGAAACAATTGAAAACTTTTTAGTGCCCAAGCATTACTTGCTGCCAAAAAACGATGCAGACGAATTATTGAAAAAAACAGGCTTCAGGCTTGAGGAAATGCCCCAGATTCAAAGCAGCGACCCTGCAATCAAGAACCTCAAGGCTGAAAAAGACGATATTATAAAGATTATCAGGATTTCAACAACAGCGGGAAAAACTGTTTATTACAGGCGCGTAATATAAGCGCATAAAAAATTAACAGGTATTTTTGATGCAGAACTGGGAACTTGTGGAAGCTTATTTTAAGGGAAGGAATTTTGCCCAAATGGAAATCGATTCCTTCAACCAGTTTGTCGACAAGAAGCTCAATGAAATTGTTGAAGAGAACAAGGAAATTATCCCCAAGATTGAGGAAGTAAGGATTGAGCTTTCAAACATTGAAATTTCAAAGCCCTCCATTACCGAAGCGGACGGAAGCCCGAGGACAAACTTTCTGCCAATGGAGGCAAGGATAAGGAACAGGACTTATGCCGGAAAAATCTTTTTGACAATGAAGCTTTTCAGAAGGGATGTTGAACAGGACGCAAGAAAGGCATACATAGGCGACCTGCCCATAATGGTGAAATCGAAATTGTGCTGGCTCAACGGGAAAAGCCCTGAAGAGCTTGTTGAAATGGGCGAAGACCCGAAGGATTTCGGCGGATACTTCATAATAAACGGCTCTGAAAAGGCATTGATGACGCAGGAAGTGCTTGCAAGCGACCGTGTTTTGATTTCAGAAATTCCAAAAGGCGTGGCAGCGGAAGTGATTTCAACAAAAGGCGCCTTCAAGGGAAGGGTAAGGGTTGCAAGGCACAATGACGGAATGATTTACGTAACATTCCCGGCTTCCCCCAGAAAACTGAAACTTTTTGTTTTGCTGAAGGCGCTCGGCCTTGTTTCAGTCAAGGAAATACAGGACGCATTCCCTGAAGCAAAGGAAATTGAAAATGATGTGCTTTTGAACTGGCAGAATACCATGGCAAAAACAGAGGAAGAGGCCCTTGACAGGATTGGAAAATACGTCGCCCCGGGGCAGGTCGTGGATTACAGGTTAAGAAGGGCAAGGGAAGTTATTGACGCATTTCTGCTGCCCCATATAGGCCAGAAAAAAGTCGACAGGCTTGCAAAGGCATACTACCTGACAATGATGGCAACAAAGGCAATTGAAAGATACTACGGATTGAGAGGCGAGGATGACAAGGACCATTATGCAAACAAAAGGCTGGAATTGAGCGGAAAGCTGATGGAGCACTTGTTCAGGTACAGCTTCAAGTACTTTATAAAGGATTTGCGGTTCCAGATTGACAGGACAATTACAAGAAGGAGAAAGCTGAACATTGCAACCGTGGTCAGGCCCGGCGCAATAAGCGAAAGGATAAGGTTTGCAATGAGCACAGGCAATTGGATTGGCAGGGCAAGCGGAGTAAGCAAGTTCATGGACAGGGTCAATTACTTGAGCCCGCTGACTGATTTGAGAAAAGTAAAAAGCCCGCTCAACAAGAACAGGGAATTGTACGAGGCAAGGGATGTCCATGGAACGCACTGGGGAAGGCTTGATCCAATTGAAACACCGGACGGGCCTATGTGCGGGCTTGTAAAAAATCTGTGCTTAATGGCAGAAGTTACAACTGATGCCGATGAGAGGCCGATTGAAGACCTGTTGAACAAGAAAGGCGTAAAAATGAGGAAGCTCTAAGGTGTGTTTATGGCTGATGAAAAAAAAGCTGCAAAGGTTTATATCAACGGAAGGCTTATCGGATTCCATGATTCTCCGAAGGAACTGACTGAAGAGCTGATTAATGCAAGGAGAACAAGCAGAATAAGCCATTTGATAAACATTGCATATCATGAAGACACAAACGAGCTTTACCTTAACACTGATGCGGGCAGGGTGCAGAGGCCGCTTATTGTCGTCCAGGACGGAAAATCAAGGCTTACTGAAGAGCATTTGAGGGATTTGAAAAGCGGAAAATTGGCCTGGCTGGATTTGCAGAAACAGGGAGTTATCGAATACATCGACCCTGAAGAGGAAGAAAACCTTTTGATTGCAGTCAAGCCTGAAAAAATTACAAAGGAACACACGCACCTGGAAATAAGCCCTGTTGTTATACTAAGCGTGATTTCCTCAATGATTCCCTATCTCCAGCACGACATGGCCGGAAAGGCACTGCACGGCGCAAAGATGTTCAAGCAGGCTCTTGGAATAAACGGGATAAATTACAATTTGAGGACTGACACTGAAGGTTTCCTGCTGCATTACCCCCAGAAGGAACTTGTTTCAAGCAGGACAAACAGGCTTATTGAGCTTGAAAAAAGGCCGCAGAGCCAGAATTTTGTTGTTGCAATTCTTCCTTTTTACGGCTTTAACACAATGGATGCACTTGTATTGAACAAGGGCTCTGTTGAAAGGGGCCTTGCAAGAAGCTCTTATTTCAGGATGTATGAGGGTTCTGAAAACAGGTATCCCGGAGGGCAGGCTGACAAATTCGAAGTGCCTAATGAGGAAACAATAGGCTATCTGAAAGAGGACCTTTACAAAAACCTGGGTTCTGACGGGCTTGCTGAAATCGAGTCTTTTGCAGACGAAAGGTCAATTGTAATCGGAAGGACATCGCCTCCAAGATTCCTTGAAGAGGTTTCAGAATTCGGTGTTGTAAAGGAAAAGAGAAGGGAAAGCAGCATTACAACAAGAAAGGGAAAGGCGGGGCATGTTGACAGCATTCTTATAACTGAAAACGAGGATTCAAACAGGATGGTAAAATTAAAAATCAGGAGCACGATGCAGCCCGAAGCCGGAGATAAGGTAAGCAGCAGGCACGGGCAGAAAGGGGTTATAGGCGGTGTTTTTCCCGAGGCTGACATGCCATTTACTGCGGACGGAATAAAGCCGGATTTGCTTCTTAATCCGCACAGCATTCCAAGCAGAATGACAATGGGGCACTTGCTGGAAATGCTGGGCGGAAAGGCAGGCGCAATGGCAGGCGAGACAATTGACGGAACGCCTTTTGAATCAATGCCGATAAACGAGCTTTATGACATGCTGAAAAAGCACGGTTTCAGGCACGACGGAAAAGAAGTTTTTTATGACGGAGTGACCGGGCAGAGGATGGAAGGCGAAATTTTTGTCGGAATGTGCGGTTACAGAAGGCTTTTCCATATGGTTGTCCACAAAATGCAGGCAAGAGCCAGAGGGCCCGTGCAAATCCTTACCAGACAGCCGACTGAAGGAAAGGAAAAAGAAGGCGGCTTAAGGTTCGGAGAAATGGAAGGCGAAACACTTGTAGGGCACGGGGCAGCAATGCTGCTTCATGAAAAATTCATTGAAGATTCAGACAAGGCAGTGGAACTTGTGTGCGAGAAATGCGGGGTAATTGCAATCCACGACCTGATAAGGAACAAAAAGTACTGCCCGATTTGCGAAAGCAGCAAGGTTTATCCTGTTGAAATGAGCTATGGATTCAAATTGCTTTTGGATGAATTGAAGGCATTGGGAATAATGCCGAAAATGAACATAACTGACAAAGTATAAATCCCTTTTTCTTTTCAAAAAAGAAAAAGGCCTTTATGAACCCAAAAAAGAAAACGAAAAAAAAAGTTTGAAAAAAAAAAAATCAAATTTGAAAGATGATGTGAAATGCTTGTAAAAAAAATTTCTTCAATCCAGTTCAATGTCTTGAGCCCTGCAATGGTCAGGAAAATGTCCGCACTTGAAATAAAGACTCCTGACACTTATGATAAGGACGGATATCCAATGGAAGGCGGCCTTATGGACCAGCACCTTGGAGTTATTAATCCCGGATTGAGGTGCAAAACCTGCGGCCAGAAAATGAAGCAGTGCCCTGGCCACTTTGGAAGCCTTGAATTAGTAAGGCCTGTGCTGCATTCGGAATTCAGCAAAAGAATAGAACAATTAATGCATGCTACTTGCAAGGAATGCTCGAGAATTGCCCTGCCTGAAGACAAGCTGGAATATTACAGGAGAATGCTTACTCCCCAGAACGGAGAAATCATAGGCAAAAAAATAACTGCAAAAGCAAGAAAAGTAAAAAAATGCCCGCACTGCAAGGCCGAAAAAGGGACTGTTGTCCTTGACAAGCCTACAAATTTCTTTTTCAACAAGGAAAGAATCTATCCAACACAGATAAGGGAATGGATGGAAAAAATTCCTGAAAAAGACCTTGAATTGTTCGGATACAGGCCTGAAACAATACGGCCTGAATGGTTTATTCTTACAGTAATGCCGGTTCCTCCCGTAACAATAAGGCCGAGCATTACTCTTGAATCGGGAATTAAGTCTGAAGACGACCTGACGCACAAGTTGGTTGACATTATCAGGATTAATTTGAGGTTAAAGGACAATATTGATGCGGGCGCTCCGCAACTTATTATTGAGGATTTGTGGGATTTGCTTCAGTACCATGTCACTACTTATTTTGACAATAACACTGCAGGAGTTCCTCCGGCAAAGCACAGGAGCGGCCGGGCATTGAGAACCCTGGTCCAGAGGCTGAAGGGAAAGAAAGGGAGATTCAGGCACAACCTTACAGGAAAAAGAGTCAATTTTGCAGCAAGAAGCACAATTACTCCAGACCCTTACATTCTTATCAGTGAAGTCGGAATTCCGGAGGAAATTGCAAACGAGCTTACTGTGCCTGAAATGGTTACTGAATGGAACAAAAAGGAAATACAGGCGCTTGTAAAGGACACTGACAAGGCAATTTACCTTGTAAGGCCGAATGAGACAAGGAAAAAAATCGATGAGACAAACAAGCAGGAAGCAGTCGATGAAATTGACGTCGGCTTCAAGGTTGAAAGAAAATTAATGGACGGCGATGTTGTCCTGTTCAACAGGCAGCCTTCCCTGCACAGGCTGAGCATGCTTGCGCACAAGGCAAGGATAATGCCCGGCCGCACTTTCAGGATAAACCCGATTGTCTGCAAGCCCTACAATGCTGACTTTGACGGGGATGAAATGAACCTTCATGTCCCGCAGACAGAAGAGGGAAAAACAGAGGCGCTTGAACTCATGTTTGTACGTGACCAGGTTATTTCGCCAAGATACGGAGCGCCGATAATCGTGCTTGCCGAAGACGGTGTAACTGGGCTGTTTGCACTGACGCAGAATTCAACAGAATTTACAAAAGAAGAGGCAATGAAATACTTTTACGACATAGGCCTGAAAGAAATTCCAAAGCCAGACCGCGGATAAAAATATTCGGGAAAACTTATTTTCAGCGAGCTTCTGCCAAAAGATTTGAATGTGGAATATAAAACACTTACATGCAGCATACTACGAAACACAGGCCTCTGCGAGGAAAGA
>JAQTPU010000002.1 GCA_028712575.1 Candidatus Iainarchaeum sp. | reverse complement strand
GTTCTGCAGGAACAGAATTATTGTAAAAAGTGTTGTTGTAAATCAGGATTCCGTTGTTTGGCGCATCATCGGCATTTCCGTCAACGACAAAAAGCCCTGCTGAAGCGTTATCCCTGAAAATATTGTTGCGGACAATGCAATTGGCGCAGGAACCTATTTTTAATTCCCAGGAGTCATACGAAAGGCTTATTTTCTGCATGTTGTAAAAAGTGTTGTTTTCAATTGCCACATTTTCGAATTTTTCCGGGGCCCCCTTGGGTCCATATGCGGGATAAATGCCTGCGCCGAAATTGCAGTTATGGATTGAATTGTTTCTTACAGTAAGGCCTGTTTTTGCGCCATGGGCTGCAAAGCAGGTTATTGAATCGTGGATATTATTATTTTCTATCAGTATGTCCTGTGCAGCCGTTCCATCGAGGTAAATTGACTGGTAGCCGTTGCTGTAAAATTCGCTGTTTTTTACAGTAGCATTGCTGCAGCCGGCAAGAAGCCCTGTATTAAGTGCGCCGTGGATTTTTGCGCCCTCGACAAGCAGTGAGGCGCAGGAATCCTGTATCTGAAGTGCATCGCTGCCGCCTTCAACCTCGCAGTTTATTATTGAAATGTTGGGCTGCCTGATGCCGCCTGAATAATGGGATGTTATTGCAGTTTCGCTCTGGCTGGTCCTGTGGAAATAAATATCACGCAGAACAATTCCGCTGCCTGCCGGCATATCCCTCAAATAGAATATTGCATCATCTGCAATGCCTGTTTCCCTTATTTCGGGCCTGCTTCCTGTGCCGTATGCACCGAAGGAAATGGGCTTTTGCTTTGTGCCTGCGAAAGCATCAAAGTAAACGTGCGCAGTGAAGATTTCGCCCTTTTTCAGGAGAACATTGTCTCCTGCAGAGATTCTGCCTGCCGCAATTTCCGCCCCTGCTTTGCCGATTGTTGCCCAGGGCCCGCAGTTTGATGCCGGGTCTTTTGTTCCGCATTCCCCTGTATAAGAATCACTGCCTGAAACAGCCCCTGCAATATAAAATGTTTTTTCCGAAGCCGTTGTGCAGAGGCTTTTGTTGAAAGAAAGGCAGTTTGCATCGCAGCCCAGAGTTCCGCCTGCAAAGCCCTGTGTTGCGCAGGTTTGCATGTTCAGGTCTGTTCCGTCACAGATTTCACTGCCCTCAAGGATATTGTTTCCGCAGGCAGCCTGCGGGCAGGCCGCGCCTGATTTCCATTCTGAAATCTTTTGGGACAAAGCAGGCATTGCAATGTTCCCGGCTTTCCAGCCCGAAATATGCGAAATCAGCAAGGGCAGGTCAACACATTCCCTGGCGCTGGCAGCCGACATCAAAACAAGCACAAAAAGAAGCAGTGAAAAATTACGAAACAGTGACATTTGTGGCACCTTTTATCTGCTGTTCTGCTGCCTGGCCTTCAAACATGCATTTGCCGCTGAAAGAAAAACTGCCTTTTTCCGCAGGCGCTGTCAGGACATAAGTGTAAGTGGTTGTGGCTGCTTTTTCAAGAACAAGCCATTTCAAATGGCCTTGCGCATCAATCGAGCCCTGGCCCGCATCCTTTATTGTCCAGCCTTCCGGCGGAATTTCATCAATTGCATAAAAAGTCTGTGTCCCGACATTTGCTTTCAGCGTGACAACCAGGTCCTGTCCCGCAGGAACCATTGAAGAAGAAAGGCCCCTTACAACAGTGCCTGAAATGCCGGGCTGGTTTCCGGAAGAATCCGGGGCCGAAGGGCCTGCAGTGCAGCCTGCCAGGGCAAGCGCAAAAGCCATTGCGGCAAGCAAAAACAATTTTTTCATGCAAACCAAAATAAAAAAAGGCACAAACTAATATATAAAGCTTCACAATTAATTAAATTGGGTTTGCAATAAAAAAAAGTGAAAAAATGAACATGGAATTTTCGGGAAAAAGAGAGCTGTTTTTCATAATAAAATTTTTCATTATTTTTTTTGCACTGCAGTTCCTGATTCTTGCGCTTCCGCTCGCGCCTGTCAGGGATTTTATTGCAGGCACGGAAGGGAACGCCCTTGGAATGGCTGTTGATGGAAACAGGATTTTCTTCGGGGAGCGGGGCTTTGAAGTGACAAACAGCTGCACAGGCCTTGTTTCAGGCGCAATTTTAGCAGCAGTGATTTTCCCGCTTAAAAAGCCCGGCTTGAAAAAAAAGCTTGCAATGGCAATTTCAGGCGCGCTTGTGCTTTTCCTCCTGAACTTTCCGCGGATATGGCTTGTTCTTGCAATAGCAAGAAATTACGGGGCAGGGCTTGCTGAACTGCTCCACGAAATAACCTGGATAACCACTGCCCTGCTTGTCCTTTTGGTATGGTATTTTGCGGCAAAAAAAATAGCAAAAATAAAAAATTTTGCAGAACTGCTTTAATGCTTTTCTGCCTTGTGCTTCTGCCTTGTGTGCTCGACAGCGCTTTTCGCAAGCTCGGCAAATGCAGGCCTTGTAATCAAAACGCCTATAAGGACGCCCATTGATGTCGTGATTGCAAACCCCACAAGCTTTCCCAGGCCGAATCCAAAGAAAATAATCGGGAGCATAGTGGCAAGTGAAACAGCGGCTGCCGCAAAAACAATGAACAGGGCGCGCTTTACCCTTGTCAAAAGGCTTGCGACTTCCTCGCTTACCTCCCCCCTCAAAAGCTCGTCAGTGATTATTATTTCAGTGTCTATTCCTGTCCCGACTGCGGCAATTATTCCGGCAACAGCGCCCAGGTCGAACTTGTTAAGCAGCGAGGAAAACGCGATTGTTATCATTGTTTCTGAAAAAATAAAGAAAATCAGGAGGCCTGTTATCCTGGGGGCCCTGTAGCGTATGAATACGACAAGCGAAACAACAAGAACTGCAAGAATTCCCATCCAGAACACTACGGTAAGGAAATTTTCACCCAGGACAGGGCTTATTGATTCCTTGCTTATGCTTTTCACTGCAACAGGCAGGGAACCGCTTGAAAGCAGGACATCAAGGTCTGAAAGCCTCTGCTGTGCTGTCTTGAAATCCTGTGCAGCGCCAGTAATCTGCAGGCTTGAAATAGGCTGGGCAAGTTCCCTTACTGCAACATCCATGTGCGCTACATCGGAACTCAACTGTATGGCTGTTTTCACTCCCAATGCACTCCAGGCCCAGGGGACGCCGCTTGTTTCATTCACTGTTTTTATTTCAAATCCAAGCTTGGCAAGCTCGTTCAGAACAGAAGCATTCAAATCAGCTGGAACAAGCGCTGTCGGCTTTGTTTTCTGCAGCTCTGCCAGGGAAGCCGCCTGTTCTTCTGAAAGAACGCCATTCTCCACTTTTATGAAAGGAACCTGGCTGTTGAGGATTATTTCGTCAATTTTCAGCCCGCTCTGGATATCCTGCTGCTGGTTTCCCGTGAGAAGCAGGCTCTTGTCGGAATCATAAAGGCCGATAGGAATGACTGCAACACTTTCAACAGGCCTGTCAATAAAGAAATAAGTCATGTCGCATTCATACTTCTTTCCCGATGCCTGGTCAAAGGATGTGAGAGTGCACCTGTGGAATGTCAAATCCCTGAATCTTTCCGAGGCACTGCCGGGGCCTGCTTTCAGCGTGAAAGGCAGGTACCATCTTACAAAGTCCCCTTCATTCCTGAAGCCATAGCCGTTTGTGGACTCCCTGTTTATTGCAACAATGTCAGAACCCGTAAAAATTACATTGCCGTCAATTGTGGCCTCAAAATTTCCCTGTTTAAGGAGCAGGGATTCTATTCTTGCGACTGTTTCGGGGCTTGTTTCGGCAAGCTGTGCAAGCACGAATTCATCGCCGAAAAACGTGACAGTGGTATCGCGCAGGCCTGTCCAGTCAAGCCTTTGTGAAACAGTGTTTGCAATCCTTACCTTCTGCTCGGGGTCAGTGATTTTTTTTGAAAATTCAATTGTAAAAAGCGTCCCGCCCTTGAAATCTATGCCGAAATCAATTCCCCTGAATGCGAAAATTACGACACTTGCAATTATGAAAAAAGCAAGCAGCCAGAAACGCCAGTTTTTCAGTATATCCATAATCAGGCCCTCAAAAATCATTTTCCCTTGAATTTTTTGTCGATTTTTTTCTGTTTCCAGTCGGAATACCACAAAAGCATTGAAGCGCTCAAGAGCCAGGTTCCAATCAAATCCCCTATAAGGCCAAGGAGTAGGACACTGCCAATGTCAAAAATTGTTTCAACCTGGTAAACATAAGAAACTATGACCATTACAGTGACGGCAGCAATTGTAGTGCCTGTCATTGTAAAGCCGGTCAGCATGCTGGAAGAGGCTCTTTTTTCAGGCGTCCCTTCCTTCCTTGTAAGGACGCGCGAGGCAACCATTACATCTGTGTCAATGCTGTAACCCATCAGCATAAGAAGCGCGGGAATTGTGTTAAGGCTCAAGGGAATCCCGAAAAAGGCCATTGCGCCCAGGGAAAAAACAACATCGAAAATTCCGCAGGAAAAAACAACAAGGCTTGGGATTATTTCCCTGAAAAAGAAAAATACCACGGCGATGACAAGAACCATGACAATTATTATCACATTGACTGCTGTCTGCCAGAAGCTCGCTCCGAGAGTCGGGGAAACCTCCTTTATCTGGAAAGCAGTGTCAGAACTCAAGCCGAAAGCCCGAAGCATTATTTCCTGAATCCTGTTGTTTACGCTTGTTTTTGCCTCTGCAAGCGCAAGGTCTGCATTTGTAACAGCCTCCCCTGGTGTTTTCGAAACAGGCTTCTGAACAAGGTATTTTGAAAGAATATTGACTGCATTGTCAGCATGTGTTTTTGCCTCTGCTGAATTCGGGTCTTTTTCAAGAAGCGCTTTTGCGGAATCGATTTCAAGCTCGGCCTCTGCAATAGACTTGCTGTTCGCATATTTTATTGTAACGCCATATCCTGTGGGGGAAGTAATGCTTGAAATGCTAAGGTCAACAAGGTCTAACTGCGCGGAAATTGCCTCTGAAAGCTTTGCCGCATCAACAGGCTTGTCTGTCCTTGCAAGAAGCAGTGTTCCGCCCGAAAGGTCTATCCCTTTTGTGACTCCGGGCCAGACAAAAGCGAAAATTCCCATTACAACAAGCAGGGCAACCGCAATTCCAAGAAAAATTTTGTATTTGCCGGCATAAAAATTCTCAAGCAAACAAAAAACCCCTTTTTATGCATTTAAAAAAAGATTGAATTAAAAATTTTAAAGCTTCAACCAGACAAAATAGGAAAGTAAAAGGTTAAAAAGCTAATCAAAAAAAGGCGAAATGCCATGAGACTCAATTTTTTGCCGAAACCCCAGGAACTATTGGACATTGCATTTGCAAAGGCAAGGAAAGAGGCGCCTGAAGTCAAAGTGCGCAATGACAGGGGAAAGGCAAGGCTTGAGCGCGAGAGAAGGATAAGCCAGATTGAAAATGCCTCGGAGCTTTTATGCGAACGGCTTGAAAAGGCAGTGAAGGATTTCCCTTCAGTGGATAACCTGCCGCTTTTCAATAAAGAGCTTCTGGAAGCGACAATTGAAGTCGAGAAAACAAAAAAGGCGCTTGCGCAGTTCAGCGTTACCTCGAAGATAATAAAAAAAATTTCAAAGCATGAAGTGAAAAGGCTTAGGATGTTCGGCAGGCACGAAAGGAACATAAGGGAAATAAAAAGGGCCTTTTTCGGGAGAATTTCAAGCGCAATAAAAAGGCTTGAAAAAAGCATTGAACAGTACAATGAAACAGCAAAAAGAATGAACGAGCTCCCGAGCATAAACTCCGAAAATCCGACAGTAATCCTTGCGGGATTTCCAAATACGGGAAAAACAACAATGCTCCAGAGGTTAACGGGCTCAAAGGCAAAAATCGCTTCCTACCCATTTACAACGCAAAAGCTGCAGATAGGTTATTTTGAGGCAAAATACCAGGACATACAGGTAATAGACACACCGGGCCTTTTGGACCGCCCCTTATCCGAAAGAAACCCGATTGAAAGAAAGGCAATAACCGCAATCAAGCACCTTGCAAAAATAATTGTTTTTGTAATCGACCCTACTGAAAACTGCGGCTACAAAATAAAAGAACAGATGCATCTCCTTGCAGAAATAAAAAAACAATTCGAAGTATACATAATTGCGGCTTTGAACAAATCCGACATTGCCTCCACTGCGCAGATCGAGGAAGCAAGGGAAGAGGCAATTAAAATCGCCGACGAAACAGTAATTGAGGGGGAAACGCTTGTTTCCGCATTAAAGGAAAAAATCAGCGAAAAAATTTTTCCCAAGAAAAAATAAGCACTGGTTTTCATTTATAATCTTTTTGCTGTCTAATTTCCTCTAGGCCTCGCGGATATTAATTTAATTTTTCGCAAGCGCACTACTTGAATTGGAAAGAAAAGCGTGAGCTTTATGACAGAGGAAACAAGGAAAGACGTAAAGGAAACAGTTGCTTTGATGCAGGAACTTATTAATGACAGGAGCGTTCCACGCAACATAAGGACAATTGTAGAGGATGCGGCGCAAAAATTACAGGCAAAAACCCTTGATGCGGCAAACCTGGGAAACGCGATTTACCTGCTTGATGACATAAGCAACGACATCAACATGCCCTCTCATACAAGGACAGACATCTGGCAGATAATATCCAAACTCGAGGCCTTAAAAGAAAAGGTAAAATGACCTCGGGGATTTTGTGGAATTGCTGGAAACAAGGCAGAAGGAAATTGTAGGGTTTGCCTCTGAAAAAAACATTGTACTTGACAAAAGGGCAATTGAAATACTTGAAGGGGCGGATTTTAGGAAAATTATCGAAGAATGGCGCATTGAAAACCCCAATGCTTTTGTGCTTGAATCAAAGGACATCGAAGCAAAAATAAATGCGCAGAAAGCGCCTCTTTTTGAGCAAAAAACAGTTGTTGAAACAAAAGTTTTCAGGGCAGACGCTCGGGGCATGCAGAAAAAAGTCCGCTTCTTGTCCGAATACGATGTTACAGGGCAGAGCAATTCTGAAGGGACAGTAAAAAACTTTTTGGCGCTTTTCCAGAAAAAATTCGACCTTCTTTCTGAAATGCTCAAGAAACGGCACACTCTCCAGCCGAAGCAGATAAGCAAACTGCGGGCAGTCCCTAAAAACAGCCAGGTTGATGTAATCGGAATGGTTTTCAAGAAATGGGTTACAAAAAACGGGCATCTTGCTTTCCAGCTTGAGGACAAGGAGGCAAGCTGCATTGCAATGATAATGAAAACAGAGCAAAACCTCCTGAAAATCGGGGAATTAGTCCTGCCTGACAATGTAATCGGCGTGAAAGGGGTGAAGTTCGGCGAAGAAATGATTATCATAAAAGAAATCCTGATGCCAGACCTTCCCCTAAGAAAAGTGAAAACAATTCCTGAAGAAGTGTCAATCGCATCCACTTCAGACCTCCATGTGGGAAGCAAATTGTTCCTTGAAAAAAAATTTTACGAATTCCTTGAATGGATAAACGGAAGGATTGATTCTGAAAAGGAACGGGAAAAAGTAAGCAAAATAAAATACCTTGTTATAAGCGGGGACAATGTTGATGGACTGGGAATTTATCCAACGCAATTCAATGATTTGAACATAAAGGACATTGGAAAGCAGTACGAAGGATTCTGCCATCTGATGAAAGAAATTCCGGAATACATTGAAGTATTCATTATTCCGGGGCAGCATGATGCGGTGAGATGGGCAGACCCAAAACCCGCTGTTCCGAAAGAATTCACAAAAGAACTTGAAACATACAGCAACATCCATTTTTTAGGCAGCCCGACCTGGCTGGAAATAGAAGGATTCAAGACACTCATCTACCATGGGGACTGCCTGCACGACCTGATTGGGCATGCTTCTACTCTTGATTCAAGCCGCCCGTCAGAGGCAATGGTTGAACTGCTGAAAAAAAGGGACTTGATGCCGAGCTATGGAATGAGCCATCCGTATGTTCCGGAAAAAAAAGATTTTATGGTAATCAAGGAAGAGCCGGACCTTGTTTATATTGGTGACATGCACCATAATAATTATGCGGAATACAGGGGGGCAAGGGTTATCAATTCAGGGACCTGGCAGGCACAAACAGCATACCAGGTAAAGCTCGGGCACACGCCAACACCCGGAATAGTGCCCATTGTAGAATTGAACACTGGAAAAATAATCGAAACAAAATTCATAAAAACAGAGGGAGAATAATGCCGTTGAGAAGGCCTCCGGAAAAAAAATTAAGCCCTGAAAGGCAGAAATTATTCTGGCGGGAATACGATGCAGGCAGGATAAAAGAAAGCACTAAACGCGTGCTTGACAGAACAATGGGAACCGGCTCAAGAAAACCGGTTTATGCAAGCCCGAGCATGATGGGAACAGTGAGAAATTTTAGAACAAGAAAAGACATGCTGAGGCACATACAAAAATTTGCGCGAACCAACAAGATTGGAACGCAGACAAAATTTGAAACATTTGAATTCCAGCCGACACAGATTCTTGCAGTCGACAGAAAAAACTTGAGGACTCTTGAAAGAGTTTACAGGGCGCCGAGCGTAGCGCGGATTTTAGACGCGAACGCAGAAACCGTGTTTGGAACTTTGTCTAATTCGCATTTTGGAAGAAAATTCCTGGAGAGAATGCAAAAAAAACGTGCGAGACTCCAGGACATGCAAAGTGCTGTCAGAAGGGCGCTGCTGGAAATTGATGAAAAAATTTTGCCAAAAATTGGCTTTGATCCGTCAGAAAGCAATATTCTCGTATTGGACTTTGACCCAAAAACAAAAAAACCCCTGATTGCAATTGTGGACCATGGATATTCAATACAATTATCATGCTAAAAACTGGTGAAAAAATGCCGCGTATAAAGCTTGATTTTGAAGCAGAAC
Source organism: Candidatus Iainarchaeum sp. (assembly GCA_028712575.1). Lineage (GTDB taxonomy): Archaea > Iainarchaeota > Iainarchaeia > Iainarchaeales > JAGVNX01. The sequence continues at coordinate 15,080 of JAQTPU010000002.1, read as the reverse complement.
CGCATATAAGAAAATATTATGAAGGCCTGGTTGAAAAGTCAATGAAGCAGTTTGACCTCGCTTCCAAGGCAAAGGAAAAAGGCTTTGATGTTTCAACAGAAGTCGAGACTGTTCCGGTGGCAGACCTTGCAGACAGGACAGAAACACTGATAGGCCCTATGGGAATCGCACAGCGTTACAGGGACTGCCTTGCAGAGCACAATGGCGACAGGATTAGGACAATTTTCCAGATTTTTAGGGAAATAATCGAGCAGAAATGGTGCAAAATAGAAAGCCCTGAAAAAAGGCTTGAACAGGCAATCAAGACAGGGCTAGTGCTGCTTACTGAAGGAGTTGTTGTCGCGCCATTGGATGGAGTGCCTGAAATAAAAATCAGCACTAACCTTGATGGCAGCAAATTTGTGGACATTTATTATGCAGGCCCCATAAGGGCTGCCGGAGGGACTGCAACAGTGTTTCCCCTGATTTTGGGGGATTATGGAAGGATTTTGTTAGGCCTGGACAGGTATAAGCCGACACAGGACGAAATTGAAAGGTATGTTGAGGAATGCAATATTTACAATGAAATAATGAGCAGGCAGTACAAGCTCAAGGAAGAGGAAGTGCGAAAAATTATTCAGGGCTGCACTGTCTGCATTAATGGCGAGCCTACTGAAGAAAGGGAGGTTGCACTGCACAGGAACCTGCAGAGAATCCCTAACAACAGGGTAAGGGGAGGAATGTGCCTTGTTATCAGCGAAGGAATTGCATTAAAGGCAAGAAAAATCCTGCAGTTTGCAAAAATCCTTAATCTTGACTGGAGCTGGCTGGAGGGAATAATAAAAGTCGAAAAATCAGATTCGGGAAAAATACAGCTTGCTCCCCTTGAAAAATTTTTGGAAGGAATGGCCGCAGGCAGGCCTGTTTTTTCCTATCCAAGCAGGATAGGCGGTTTCCGATTAAGGTATGGGCGGGCGAGGAATACCGGAATAATGGGAAAAGGCGTGCATCCCGCAACAATGCATCTCCTGGATGAATTCATTGCAGTGGGAACCCAGTTGAAAATCGAAAGGCCCGGAAAGGCTGCCGGAATCTGCCCAGTGGACGGGATTGAAGGCCCAATTGTAAAACTTTTAAGCGGGGAAGTCCTGCAGATAAATTCGCTTGAAGAGGCAAAGCAGGTGAAAAACAAGCTTGATAAAATCCTTTTTTTGGGCGACATTTTAGTCAGTGTAGGGGATTTCAGGCATTCAGCACATCCGTTAGTTCCTGCAGGCTACTGCGAGGAATGGTTTGCAAGGGAGCTTGAAAAAAGCCTTGAAGCCTTCCCCGAAGAAAAAGGTCAGCAGTTGAAAGAGGCAATTGAAAATCCAAAAGCAATTGGAATTGAAAAAGCAATTGAGCTTGCAGAAAAATTTTCCCTGCCTCTCGCGCCAAATGCATTATTTTATTATGCTGCCCTGCAGAAACAGGAGCTTGTTGAATTAATAAAATTCCTGAAAACAGGAAAGCCTTTTGAAGACGGGCGGGAACTTGAAAACTCGGCGGAAAAAAAAGCCCTGCTGGAAAAAATAGGCTGTCCCCACAAAATAATCGGAAATAAAATTGTTATTGCAAAAAACAACTGGCTTGCACTGCAAAAAACACTTGCACTGGATTCACGAAAGGATTTTGAAAAAATAATAAGCGAAAAACAGGGAACCATAGAAGCGCTGAATGAATTAAGCGGCCTGGCAATAAGGGACAAATGCGGAACTTTTATAGGGACGAGAATGGGCAGGCCTGAACAAAGCAAGCCGAGAAAAATGATTGGCAATCCGCATGTGCTTTTTCCGATTGGCGCGAACGGCGGGAATACAAGGTCGATTAACAAGGCAATAGAGGCAAACAAGAACAATCCCGGCAAAATAGACGTGCAGATTGCACTTTTCAAATGCCCAAAATGCAGGAAAATCCTTGAAAGCAGGTTCTGCCCTGAATGCAGGGAACGCGGAGTCAAAACAAAAGTCTGCCCGAAGTGCAGCCGCGAATTCAAGGAAGACAAATGCCCTTCCTGCAAGGGAGAGCTTGTTTCTTTTTCAACAAGGACAATAAACCTTGAAGAACTGGCAATGCATGCAGCCAAAAACCTGGGAATGAAAATGCCCGAACTCGTAAAGGGAGTCAAGGGAATAATAAACAAGAACAAAATTCCCGAACCCCTTGAAAAGGGATTTTTGCGCGCAAAATATGACCTGCATATTTTCAGGGATGCGACAATAAGGTACGAGGCAATCAACGCCCCAATAACCCATTTCAAGCCGAAAGAAATCTGCATAACAGCTGAAAAGGCAAAAGAACTTGGCTATGAAACAGACATTGAAGGAAAGCAGATTGAAAATGACAGCCAGATAATTGAATTAATGCCCCAGGACATAATAATTCCAGAATCCTGCGGGGAATTTTTCTTAAAAATAACAAGGTTTGTAGACGACCTGCTTGTAAGATTTTACAAGGCAGAGCCCTGCTTCAAATACGAAAACAGGGAGCAGTTGATAGGCGAGCTTGTCCTTGCGCTTGCTCCGCACACTTCCGCAGCAATTGTGGGCAGAATAATCGGTTATACAAAAGCAAGGGCCTGCTTCGGGCACCCTTATTTTCACCAGACAAAAAGAAGAAACATTGACGGGGACCAGGATTCAATAATGCTCCTGATGGACGGCCTGCTGAACTTTTCGCATTCCTATCTGCCTGATTCGCGCGGAGGAAGAATGGATGCACCGCTTGTTTTTACAATTGCATTAAAGCCGACTGAAATCGATGATGAAGTTTACAATATGGAAACCTGCTGGCAGTATCCTTTGGAGCTGTATGAAAACGGCTTGAAAATAATGCCTCCGGATATTAAAGGCCTGGAAAGAGTGGAAAACAGGCTTGGAAAAAAATCGCAGTATTCAGGGCTTGGATACACGCACAAGACAAACGAATTTGATGCCGGCCCGAAAACAAGCAAATACATCCTGCTTGGAAGCATGGAAGAAAAAATAAAAAGCCAGGCAAGGCTCCAGAACAAAATAGCCGCAGTCGACGGAAAAGACGCCCTGGAGAGAGTGATGGTCTCGCATTTCGTGCCAGACATAATCGGAAACACAAGGGCCTTTTCAAAACAGACTTTCAGATGCACAAACTGCAACGCGCGTTACAGGAGAATCCCATTGACAGGCCAGTGCAACCAGTGCGACAGGGGAAACATTATCCTTACAATTGCACAGGGTTCAGTGCGGAAATATCTTGAAATTGCAAAAGAAATTGCAGTAACATACGAGCTTGGAAACTATTTGAAACAGAGGCTTGACCTGGCGACAAAAGAAATCGACTCTGTTTTCAAGTCAGACAAACAGGAACAGAAAAGATTATTGGAATTCGCGTGAACAAAAACCTTTTTTCAGAATTATTTTTTCTTTTTCCCTGGTTTTTTTCCAAAGATTCTTATTGCAGGCATGCTTACTTTTACTTTGCCTTTTGTGGATTTGGCATCCTGTTCCACTGCCCGCATGCCAAGGCCGGGATAGAGTTTAGCAAGCGCTTTTGCATATGCCCTTTTTATCATTGCTGCTCTCGCGGGTGGAACATTTGTAATGTCAAATCCGCCAACAACTTTTCCAGTCCCGGACTGGAATGTTCGTATTGACAAATTTCTCAGTTTCTGCGGTTTTGGCGTTTTTATCACCAATAAATGTTGTGCTGTTTTTGTATTTAAAACCTGCTTATTTGAAAGGCTCTTTTTCATCGCCTCAACACGGCATGCGTACGCAATATTTATATTACAATTGTAGTATAATATATTACATGATTGTGATTGACGCTTCAACACTGATACTACTGGCCAAATCGGGCTTGCTGGATTCGTTTCTTGAAAACTTTCCAAAAACCCCGTTTATTGCGGCTGAAGTGGAAAGAGAAGCCACTGCCAAAGCCTCGTTTGATGCAATCCTGATAAAAGAAAGGATAAATGGGAAAAAAATCGTTGTCAAAGACGTGAAAAACAAAAAGCTTGTTGAAAAAGTTTCAAAGGATTTTAGGCTGCATTTGGGGGAAGCTGAAACAATCGCGCTCTGCGTGGAGAACAGCTGGCAATTGGTGGGAACAGATGACTACAATGCAATAAAAGCATGCATAGTTTTGCAAATAGCATATACCTCGGCAATTGACATTTTGGCAAAACTTTGCAAAGAAAAAATATTAAGCAAAAAAGAGGCTTTGACAAAACTTGAATTGCTTTCATATTTTGGAAGATATTCTGATGAAATAATTGAGGACGTAAAAAACCGTTTGGAGGAGTAAAAATGCAAAAAGTTTTAAGCGTAAGAATAGAAGCAGAAGACCTGGATTTTATTAAGAGCGAATCAAAGGAAGAAAAAACAGACAAGGCAAAAATGCTCAGGGAAATAGTAAAAAAAGGCAGGCTTCAGATGGCAATAGAACAGTACAAGGCGGGCAAAATTTCAATAGGCAAGGCAGCGGAAAAATCAGGCCTGACAATAAGCGAAATGACAGACAAGCTGGCGGAACTTGGAATAAAAAACAACATAACAAAAGAGCAATACCTGCAGGGAATGAAAAATATTGAAAAAATATGGTAACCGCGATTTCAAAAGCGACAAGCCGGAACAAAAAAGATTATTGGAATTTGCGTGAAGTGTGTTAAAATGCCACCCAAACCAAATCCGCACAAAATAATTAATTTCATTGATTTGGGGTCAGGGCCGATTTTTGAAAGAGCCAAAAAAATTGTTACAAGGCCCCATCGTTCAAAAAGGAATGTTCTCGCAATTGACCTGGAAAAACAGGCTGGCGCTTCGCCGGCTGGAATGGTTTATTTGCAGGGAGATGCCATACAAAAAATCAGGGAAATCCGTGAAACTGGGTTCAGGGCAAAAGTAATTAACGGGGACAATTTTTTCTCAGAACATTCAATAGGCAATCGCAATTATCTGCAGGGAAAACCAAGATGCAATGCAATAATAGAACACCCTATAGACCCAAAGCTATTGGAAGAAATCAAGCAAATACTTGTTAAAAACGGGAGATTGTACGCAACAACAGTAAAGTGGCACTGCCTTCCTTTGGCTGAAGCATTAAAAAAATCCGGTTTTGAAGTAAGCCTCAGGCCAATTACAGAAGCAGAAGCAAAAAAAAGCCCCTGGACAACAAGGGAATATTATTCCATGTGGAACAGGGGCGAATTTACAAATTTTTTTGGAAGAGAAGGCTGGACATTGTATAGGCTGGTTGCAATAAAAAGAAGCTGAATTACTGGAATTAACTTCTCAAATCGGCATAACTATTTTTTGAATTTTTTTAATTTTTTAAATGCCCTTTCAAGCGCAGTGTGCGCAGTAACCCTTCTTGACAAAAGAGCCTCAATTCTTCTTTTTGGGGCGCCCGCAGCAACAGCAGTATCATAAGCTTTCTCTGCCCGCTCCCAGGCTTTCCTGGCAACCCGCTCTTCACCCTGTGCCCTTTTAAATTCCTGCATCCGCTTAAAGCGCGCAAGAGCCTTGGGATTCTTTCTGCTTACAACAACATTTTTTATTCCGCGAACAATTCTCCTCATTTAAAACACCAAAAACAAATAACAAAAAATAAATGCAAACGGGCATAAAAGCCTTTCCAAGCCCGCAATTATTATGATTACAACCCTGTTCATTGATTTCGGCGGAGTCCTTACAAAAGGCAGATACACCGCGGCAATAATCAAAAATCTTGAAAAAAAAGCAGGCTTTCCCCTGGAAAAAAAATATTTGGAAATAGACCAGGGCGTTGTGCTTCTGGACCTTGACAAAATAAATCTGCAGGGTTTCACTGAAAAAGCCAATGAAGCTGCAAAGCTGAAATTAAGCCAGAAAGAAATGGCAGAGGTTCTTGGAGAATCCATAAATTGGGACAAAACAATGCTGGATTTTCTCCCGGAACTGAAGAAAAACCACAGGCTGGTCTTGTTTTCAAACAACAACCATCCTACAGTGAAAATACTCAGGGCAAGGCACAAGCGGGTTTTGGATTTGTTTGACAGGCACTATTTTTCCTGTGAATTAAGGCTGGCAAAGCCGGACCCGGAGTTTTTTAACCATGCCCTGAAGGAATTGAAATTAAAGCCCGAAGAATGCCTGCTTGTCGATGACAAGGAAAAAAACATAAAAGCTGCGCAGGAAATTGGAATGAAAGGGATTGCCTTTCAAAACGCGGAACAATTAAAGCAGGAATTAAAATTGCTCAAAATTATTTGAAAAGCTCTTTTTTCATTGCCTCGAAGATTTTTTCTGAATCATAAGCAAGCTTTATGAGGCGGGTTGAACCGCGGATTCCTTTTCCGCTTTGAGTTGTTACAATCAGGCCGTAGGTTTCAAGCTCGGAAATAAATTCGCGGTACCATCTTGCTGAAACAACGCTTTCCTTCAGCGAAGAGGCAACTCTCACATATTCATCGTAAACATCGCCTGAAAAAAGCACATTTTCCTCAAGGCCAGTAATGCGCTTTATTCCCTTTTTGTTTACTGAAAGAGAGGAAATTGAAAACAAAACAAGCTGTTCCTGCAAGGGAAGGGTTGAAATCATGCTGAAAATTATTTCCTCTTCAACCTGCCTTTTCGCTTTTACAATGTCAAGGTCTGAAATTTTTGGGGAATTGTTTTTTTCCGCAAGCTCTCCTGCGCGGAGAAGAAGCATAACAGCAGTTCTTGCATCACCTGATTCACGGGCTGCAATTGCAGAAGCAAGGTTAATGGCAGCCTCTTCAACAGCCCCTTCCTTAAAAGCAAGAGGCATTCTTTCGAGAAGAATCTGGCGGAGCTCTTTTGCATTATACGGGGGGAAGACCATTTCGTGCTCGCAGAGCGCGCTTTTGGTCCTGCTGTCCAGGCGTTCCTTGAAAAGCACATTATTGCTTATGCCCAGGACTGAAACACTGCCTGCTGAAAGCTCGTCATTCGCCCTAGTAAGCGAATAGACAAGCTCGTCAAGGTCCTTAACCTTGTCGATTTCGTCAAGCGCAATAATCAGGTGCTTTTTCTGCTTGTTGCAGTAATCCAAAAGCTTTTCCAGCACGAAAGAAGAGCTGAAGCCCATGAAATTCTCGTCGGGAAAAAATTTTCTAAGTGCGGAGAGCAAAACCTTGTATTTGCTGTTATGAGTGCGGCAGTTTATGTAAACTGTTTCTGCTTTTCCATTGCTCTGCATTGAAAATTCCTCAAACTGCTGCATTACGAACTTTACAGTGCAGGTTTTTCCAGTCCCTACCTTTCCATAAACAAAAAGATTGTCTGATTTTTTTTCCTGCAAAGCGGTTGCAAGGACAGTTGAAATTTCCGATATCTGCTTTTCCCTGAAGGGAAGGCTTGCGGGGGTGAAATGGGGAGTAATCGCGTTCCTGTCCTTGAAAATAGTGGGTTTTTGGAGAACACTTTCAAAAATGTTCCTCTGCGAGGCTGCGGCGCCCGCAGATGAGAGATGGTTAGGCTCACTCGAATTGATTGAAGAAAAACCAGACTGCAAAATGCCACTGCCCATTTCAAGAACCCCAAAGAACCTGCAAAAAAAAACCGCAATTACACCCAATAACGGAAAAATTTCCGAAAAAATTAATTGTTAGTATATTACGCCCTATGTTTAATAAAAAAAGATTTATTTGCGGAAGCGAACCAATTCCGCTAATATTCTTTGGATTGTGAACAAAAAAACACAAAGGGAAACAGTTTTTGGTTAAAAGAAAAACCAGGGGCCTGATTTCTGAACAATTTCTGCAGAGATTTAATGAACAATGCTAATTAAGGGCAATAAATTCGAAGGAGTCAATTATCTTTTGGGTTTTTTCCTTATTGGCTTCGTATGCCTGCTCCGGAGCAACATATTTGATTAGGTAAAGTTTTCCATTTTTTATTGTAAAAATGTTTGTACTTTTAATAATTCTTGAATCTCCTTGGTTTGAAGAAACAACTTTTTTTGCAGGGCTATTGGCGATTTTAAACGGCTCTGTGCTTTGTATTTTTGCCCCGCCCAAAGTGATTGCTTGGGACATTTCCGAAACAGTGCTGTCTAATTCTTCAGGGGAATAGCTTGATGAAAACACTTGAATCCCAATAATCTCAGAACTGCCACTTTTAGAACTGAAACTAACATCAAAATTTCCAAAAGCATTATTGCTTTCATCTCTCAAAGCCCAGTCCTGGGGATAACTTATTTTGAAGCCATAACTTGAGTTTTGATATGTAAAAGAACCATCTGCGTTTTGTGATGTGACCCCATTTTTGACTGGTTGTGTGCACCCGCTGAACAAAACTGCAAAAATAACAAATCCGAATAAGAGAATTTTGATTTTCATGATTTAGTCTAAAGTAATTTGCCATATAAATATCTGCTTGTTGAAGATAATTTTTTTACTGTTAAATTCGGAAAAATAATTTTTTCACTGAAAAAAATTTAGAAAGCCAATCGTAGCCCCTTCCAGAATGCAAATTACTGGTTTTTTTTGCGCTAAGTATTTAAACTGTTGGCATAGGTGAATATATTATAAAATTTTGAATATTAATTTTAATTTGGGGTGAAAAAAATGGCTTTTTTGGAAAAAGTTCTCAAGAGAGGGGACGAAGTTGACATTGAAGAGGTCCTGAACAACATTGATGTTGAGGAAGACACGGCATATGAAAACGCTGATGCATATGTAAAGTCGTTCAATTTGAACAGGCCTGAAGACATTGAAATAATAATGAACGAGGCAAAAGCAGGAAATGTCCTCTTGCTGAATATCGGCGACCTGAACAAGAGAAACGCAACAAAACTCAAGGAATACATTGCGCAGGTAAAAGCCGGAGTCGAAGGAATAAACGGCGACATTGCGCGGATTTCACAGGACAGGGTAATAGTAACGCCTGCAAATGTTAAAATAATGAAAAAGAAAAGCGCTCAATAAATTTATTAAAGAGAAAGGCAGCCAATAAGTACGATTTGAATGTACCTGGGCAAGCCTTCATTTTCTTTATCCTTCGGCTTGGAAGAGGCAAAAAACCTTGTTGCCGAAGCATTAAAGAAAAAAAACTGGCACGAATTCAAGCAGTCAGACCTTACTCTTTCTTACGTGCCATACTACATTTTTTTTTACGACGCTTTTTTTGAGGAAAAAAAAGAAGACGGCGAGCGCAAAATTTCAGAAACACAGCGCGGCCGGCTAGCGTTAAACGCAGTCACTGCGGAAATAGACGAAGAAGTATCCGAGGAACTGGAAGGCGCGGAATTCACAAGAAAAAGCCCTAATGTGCCGATTGAAGTGGACAAGCCTTCAATGAACCAGAAGGAAGCTGAAAAGCTTGCACAAGTAAAAACAGCGGAATTCCTCGAATCACACACAAGAAACGTTCTTATTACACAGATGAAAATGATTTATTACCCCATGTGGATAATCGGCATTGAAGTTGCTGAAGGAAATTACGAACTTGAAGTGTCTGGAACAAACGGGCAGGTTTTCGGAGAAGAGGAAATTCCTGAAAGAAAAAAAGGCCTGATGGAAATAACAGGAGAAGCTCTTTACGAATTGCAAAGCCCAAGCGCATGGGGAAAATACGCAGTGGGCACTGGAAAAACAATTGCAGGCAGCGGATTAATCAGAAGAATTATTACAAACCGCTGGTTCTGGACAATAGTCCTGATAATAATCATTGCCCTTATCTGGCTCTGGCCGGGATCTGCGCCTGTAAAACCGTAAAAAGGTCAGTAGCCAAGTTCTTTTTTTCTTCTGGCTTTTATCCGAGCAAGAACTGAAACAAACCTGTCCTGAATTACCTTGACTCTTCTAATAGAGCCCTCCTCTTTTGGAGAAATTTTCAAGCCAGCGCGGATTTTGCTTCTCAATGATTTCGCCCATTTTTTGTTTACTTCAATCACTCTGCTTAAAAATAATTCAAAATATGAAATTGACTTGTCGATTTCTTTCCAATCAACCCTTTTTGCAATAAGGGCTTTTCTTATCTTATCAGCATGGTAACTGACCCTTTTTTCGGGAAACTTCGTCATGTGGTCTGCCCTTGCCCTTTCAAGATCAACTTGCCTAAAGCCGGACAAAACAAGCCTTTCTTCCTTCCGCCTTATCGGTTTTCTCGCCAAAAAAACACCAGATTTATTAATCAGCTGCGCGCCTGCCTTTTTTGCCCTTGCCTAAAGCATAGGGCCTTTGGTCAGGCTTCCAGGGATTGCCTTCCTTGTTGGGAAACCTGTATTTGCCCACATATTTGCCGCCTGGAAAAGAAGGCGAAAGACCTTCCCTGCCTTTTCTTCTCGGTTCACGGGCCTTTCTCCTGTTATGCCCGAAATAATCCGCAATCCGCACAATGCGCTTTTTCCTTATCCTGATTGCCATAAGGTATTATTTGCTTTCGGAGTTTAAATATTTCACTGTCAGATTGCTTCCTTGATTTTTTCCGCAACCTTTTCTCCCAGAATGCGCTGCAAATCCTTTATATCTGTTTTTTTCAGTTCTGCAACACTGCGCACATTGGAGCGCCACAGGCGCCTTGCCCTTACTCTTCCAATTCCGCGGACCTCGCACAAATTGATTAATTCCTCTTTTATTCCGTGTTTCAAGCGCTTCCTGATTTTGGAAAGGGGAACAAAATGATTTTCCGCATTAACCAGTTTTGCAAGTTCAAGAGAGGAATACGCAAGCCAGTCGCAGATGTTAAGCTTGCTGTGCAGAATTCCGGGCTGGACATTAAAATCATCCAAAAGCAATTGTTCGGGCTTTTCATTAATCCAGGAATCCAAAAGAAGCGCGGAATTGAATTTTCTTAACAAATCCATGTCAAAAAACTGTTCCCTTGCAAGGTCAATAGGCAGTTCCCCTTCCCTCGAGGAAAGGGATTCCCATAATTCAGGCTCTTTCTTTTTCGGGACTGACTGCCAGGGAAAAAATTCAAAAGTATTCGAAAAAAGGTAAAGGTAAAAAAAATCCGAGAACTTGCGTTTTGACTTTAATCCCTGGACAATTGAAAAAGCAGAAACAGGGTCAAGATAGAGCTCTGAAACACGCATGCCGAGTTTTGTAGCCCTGAATTCAGTCTCTGAACCGCCGGAAATAAAGCCCATTTCACCAAGCTGCCCGAGGATTTGCGCGGTTTTGTCCAGAAGCCCATGCAGATTTCCGAATTGCTTTGCATAAAAGGTCTTGGAAAAAAAGCTTTCCATGGACTTTAAGTCAAAAACAAAATGATTTGCAACAAGGGAAAGCAGATGCATTCTCAAAACAGGCTCCAGGCCGAGCCTGGAATTAATTTCCTCTATTTCCCCGTTTACAAAATTTTCAAGCACATCCTCCCTGTCTGAATCACTGCGAGCAAAAACAATGCTCCTTCCCTCGCTGTCAAATTTTGGCCTGCCTGCACGGCCGCAGAGTTGCTTATACTCCCTAACGGAAATTCTTTCCATTCCTGCAGAACCATAACGGTAAAGAGAGGGAATAATTACAGTATGGGCGGGAGTATTGACGCCCGCACCCAAAGTTGTTGTTGCACAAATTACTTTTATCCTGTTCTCCCTGAAAGCCTTTTCAACAAGCGAGCGCTGTTTCTGCAGCAGGCCAGCATGGTGAAAAGCAACCCCTTTTTCAACAAGGAAAGAAAGCTTTCTGCACTGTTCAGTCGGATTTTCAAGGGAATTAAGAATTCCGAAAGAAATTTTAGACAAAGAATCTTTTTCCTTTTCCAATAATGTTTTTCCAATGAAATTTGCAAGCAGGCTTGCCGAGGCCTCTGCGCTTTTGCGCGTGTTTGCAAAAACAAGCACCTGCTTTTTCTTTTCAACAATAGTGTCGCTGACAAGCGCCATTAAGGGCGCGTGCGCAGTCCTTCCAAAACCGCCTTCAAGGCTTTCTTCGGAATCTGCAAAAAAAATTTTTTCATTGAAGAAAACCCCTTCCTTCAAAGGGACTGGCCTGTAATCTGATTCAACAAGCCCGGCATTTAACCAGGAAGCGATTTTTTTTGCATTTGGAATTGTTGCGGAAAGCCCCAGAACATTCAAGCAGGGATTTATCAGGCGCAGCTTTGCAACAGCAACCTCAATTGTGGGGCCCCTGCCGGAATCCATTTCATGGATTTCATCGACAATCACAAGCCCTATTCCTGAAAGCCAGTCTGCATTGTGGCGTATAAGGGATTCGAGCTTTTCATATGTCGTGAAAATGCAGTCGTAATTTGCAAGATAGGAGGAACTTGAATCAAGGTCCCCTGTGCTCAATGCAAACCTGATAAACAGGCCTGCGGAGTATTTGCGCCTGAAATCCTCAAAATGTTCAGAAGCGAGCGCACGCAAAGGGCAGGTGTAGACAACCTTGCGCTTCTCCTTGATGATTGAATGCAGCGCGGCAAGCTCCGCAATAATTGTTTTGCCCGAAGCTGTCGGCGAGGAAACAACAAGGCTTTTTTCAAAAAGCCCTGAAGAAACGACTTTTTCCTGCATCGGATTGAAAGAGGAAAAATTATTTGCAGACAGGACATTTTTTTCAATTTCTTTTTCCATAAAAGGATAGGGCAAAAAAAGGTTTATTAATTAAAAGAAAGCGTGTTTCCGCTGTTTACGGCAATAATAACAGCCAAAAAAACACAGGCTTTTATAATAAAAAAACATATTTTTAGCATGAATTTGCAAAAAATTCTCCTTATGGCAATTATAATTGCAGCCATATTTCTTGGAAAAGCAGGCGCAGACACCCCTTTGCTCCCGGGCTTTTCCTATAACGAATGCTGCGGCTGCCAGGAAGGCGCAGTAAGGTGCAATAGCAACATTCTTGAAAAATGCGACGCTGTAGCAGATGTTTGCGGGCATCCGGATTCTGCCTTAAACAAAGCCAACAGGTTTGTCAAGGCATCTGACTGCACAGCATTGGGAAAAGACTGGCACTGCACAAAAATGTCAAAGTCGCCGTTTCTTGAATCTCCGCAAATAGGCTGTGCAGGCCCTGAATGGAGCTGCACAAGCAGCAACGGCATTACAACAACAACCAACATCCCTTTTGGCGGAGGCCTTACATTCACAAAAAAAGACGAGTGCTATGACCCCAGGACAATAGTAAGGTATGGCTGCAGTGCAGACGGCAACATCGAGCCTGCATTTGAAAGCTGCGTCGGGCCATGGACAATTTGGGGGCAGCACGGCATATGCACAGATGAAACAAATGAATTCTGCGATACTCCGCCCTGCTGCAATCCGGATGACACATCCCTGTGCATACCAGGATATGACCAGTATTGCGAAGCCGATGTATCTTTCATTGGCCAATCCCTGTTTGAATGCCAGAACGGGGGATACGAACGAATTGGAAGCTGTTTTTCCAGCAACGGGTTCCATCCAAGCAGCTGCACAGACACAGACAACGGGTCTTATGAAATAAAGGGAACAGTGACAGGATTCACAATCCACGGCTGGTATGGCTCCAGCCCCGGGCCAGGCATTCCCTGGAGACTGACGGATTATTGCATAGACAACAAAACCCTCATAGAATACAATTGCGAGGGAAAGGATTATCTCAAAACAGAATATGACTGCAGCGCAGACAAAAAAGCTTGCTCCAACGGCGTGTGCACGGAACCAAGCGGATGCAATCCGGAAACAAGCCCGGAAACTGCTTTAATCTACAATCCGCAGGCATCTGGGCCTGGCTTTGGAAATTGCACAGGCCAGGGCAAGGCAGTATTCGATTCGGAAATAGCCTGCATCCCCTTTTTTGAGAGCCCGCGCTACAGCACTATTGGATCAATGATTATTTGGCCTGCAATCCCCATTGCACTCACTGCCATGCCTGAAACAAGGTTTGAATATTACTGCGAAACAAATTACAGGCCGGAAGAAAAACAATTGTGGGTAAAGGACAATTGGAACATCCTTCCCTGCAATGGGACTGGCACAAATTTTTTCAATCCGCCTTATGCCAATGGCAATGCCTGCGCAACATACGAGCTCCTGCAGTCCTGCAAGGACCATGATGCATGCACAATCGATTCCTGCAATGCTGCGGGTTGCACGCCGAATTCAAAGAACATGCTCTCATGCGACTGGGAATCGGCATGCGCCCACACGAAAATAACCGCCTGCATCAGCAGCGACGGATGCTGCCCCGCAGGCTGCACAAGCCAGAACGACAACGACTGCAAAAACTGCGGCAGCAACAGCCAATGCAGCGACAATGACGCATGCACAACAGACACATGCGATGCGGGAACATGCAGAAACACGCAAAAAACATGCGGCACACCCGGAACCTGCCAGGAACTGCCGGGCACTTGCGACACAACAACAGGGAACTGCAGCTACCTGCCGAAAACATGCGATAACCCAGGGCAATGCGAAAACCCCGCGGGAACATGCAATGCACAGGGAAACTGTGAATACGCCCAAATACAAAACTGCTGCAGCAGCAACAGCGAATGCAACGACAACAAGCCGTGCACAACAGACAAATGCGAAACAGACGGAACATGCAGCCACACGCAAAAAACATGCAACACGCCGGGCAATTGCGAAATAAACCCGGGAACATGCAGCACAACAAGCGGAAATTGCGAATATCCAGCAGACCCGGGCGGCTGCAGCGGCCCGGGCAGTGCAAAATTCAGCATAGTGGACATAAAATACGAATTTCCTGCAGTGGTTCTTGCAGGCAGGGAAAGCGGCAAAGCAATGGAACCAACCGGCTTTGCAATTGCAGTGGGCCAGACACGGATGAATGTTGAAGAAGAAAACAGAATCAATGTAATAGTGAAAAATAATGGAAACTCCGCCGGGGATGCAAGGGCAGAAATGCAGTGCACTGCACAAAATGCCGCCATGCCGGCAATAAACCCGGTTACAAAAACACTCAATGCAGAAGAAACCCGGGCATTCCAAATGGACATCCCAAAAAACTCATTCCCGCCCGGCTATTTGTACCAATGCATTTTTACAATAAAAAACGGAAGCAAAACAGACGACCAGGCGCAAAGGGGAATTTCAACCTATGCGATAAGGCAGTCAGCAATACCCGAAACAAACCCGTTCCTGATAATACTAATCGGGCTGGCAGTGGTAATATTCGCAAAAAC
>JAQTPU010000061.1 GCA_028712575.1 Candidatus Iainarchaeum sp. | reverse complement strand
ATGGTCTGCTGCATCTTTCCTTGCTTTTCGCTCCATCTCTGTCCTTAAAGCAAGAGCCATTTTTCTTTTTGCAACAGAACTCATTTGCACCAGTAAATATTAGGCAGAAATTATATTTAAAACTCGCTTAAATTCCCCTTATTTCAAGCTTTTCGAAAAAAGGGCGCAATTTTTCCCCGAATTGCTTTACCTGCCCTGCACTATAGGGCTGTGCTTTTTCAAGCTTTTTGTCGATTAGATGCATTTTGTTATGGAATTGCTGTAAAACAAATTTTTTGCTGCCATTCAGCCATTCGCCGATATCCATCAGGCCCTTTTCTGAAAGCAATGGAACAACTGTTGTCCTGAATTCATAATCAATTCCAGACTTTTTTATTACTTCAATGCTTTTTTCAATTTTTTTCAAATCAATTTTTGCCCCGCAGATTTCCTCATATTTTTCTTTTGGGGCTTTTATGTCCATTGCAACAAAATCAACAAGCTTCGCCTCAACAAGCGCTTCCAGCATTTCGGGATTTGAACCGTTTGTATCCAGCTTAACCAAAAAGCCTTTTTGCTTTACTTTTCCAATAAATTCAGGAAGCTCCTCGTGCAGAGTGGGCTCCCCGCCTGAAATGCACACCCCATCAAGGAATTTTTTCCTTTCTTCCAGAAATTCAAATGCCTGTTTTTCGTTCATTGAAAAGCCAGTTTCTTTTCCAAGCACAAGCTCCGTGTTGTAACAATAACCGCATTTGAAATTGCATTTGGGCAGGAAAAACGTGCAGGCAACCTGCCCCGGATAATCAATCAAAGTGGTTTTCTGAATTCCCTTAAAAACAAGAGCCAAAAATCAACACCTGAAAAAGTTAACAAGGTTCAGAATTTATATAATATATTAGTATATACGTACTCAACCTTAAATACATCTTTACATACATACATTATGTGGTTGGTGCTAGGGCGTTCGGCAGGTAACCAGTCCTGAGGGCAAACTAGGGTTCAACCGTCAGGTGCCCGACCACAAATTATTTTTTTTGCATAAATATTTCGAATTCTTCCAAACTAATTAAAATGCGCATTTTTGTAAACTTGTTATGTGTATCTTTTCTAATTAGAAAAGCATACCTGTCCGCAATTGAGCCTTTTTGCAACCTTGTAAAAACTATTTCAAGTTGGATATGCAAGGCTTCTTCCAGCAAATGCGCCAAACTTTGCTGTATATCCGGCTCATGCCCGGAAAAATCCCGGCAAACAAGCAAACACGCATCAGTTAATTTCAGCCTTTTTTTGAGTTCTTTAAAAATGTAATGAATTGCAACGCAGTACAAACGGACTTTCAGGTTGGCTTTTCCGTTCTTTGATGGCGGATATCTGTATAAATTCTGACCATGCCTCGACAAAATAACTCGTGAAATTTGTTCTGTAAATTTGTATGCAAGGATTACATTACTGTTATTCTCTTCAGCAACAACTATTGTGAAATCTTTTTCAAAAATATCCGAACCGCTGACATCAATTTCAAAAGTCTTCATAAGCACACGTTAAGGCAACAAGCACAATCAAAAAAAACAATCAGAAATTAAAAAATAAAAAAAATTTTTTATTCCTTGCATTTTTCAAGGGCTTTTGCCTCTGAATAAGGCTTTCTGTCCCTGAATTCTTCCTGTTTGCCCGCATTCCATGCCTGGACAGGGCGCAGGTAACCCACTACCCTGCTGTAAACTTCTGTTTTGCTGTTGCATTCAACCATTTTTTTCACCTCTTAATTTTTCTGCCTTTCAAGAACCTCTATTTTTGCCTGCTGTGCCTGCGCAGCAGCCACTTCCACCGGGCAGTTGAAATGCGCTCCCTTTACATACCCATGAACTGGGCAGACACTGAAAGTCGGGGTAATCGTGTAATAAGGCAATTTGAAATTATACGCAATTTTTTTTACAAGCTTTTTGCAGGCCTCTGCATCGGAAACAGCCTCTCCCAAAAAGCCATGGAGCACTGTTCCACCAGTATACTTGGACTGCAGTTCATCCTGGTGCTGCAAAGCCTCAAAAATATCATCAGTGAAATTAACAGGCAGCTGGGTTGAATTCGTATAATAAGGCTCTTTTGTTCCCGCTGTTTTTATTTCAGGATAAAGCCTTCTGTCAATCCTTGCCAGCCTGTAAGAAGTGCCTTCCGCAGGCGTAGCTTCCAGATTGTAAATATGGCCTGTCTCTTCCTGGAATTCCTGCAGCCTTTCCCTCATAAAATCAAGTGTTTTCAATGCAAAATCCTTTCCCTGTTTTGTAGCAATTCCCTCGCCAAAAAAATTGAGGCAGGCTTCATTCATTCCCACAAGGCCGATTGTTGAAAAATGATAATCAAGCGTGCCAAGATAACGCTTGCTCCAGGGAAGCAGGCCGTTTTCCATGTTTTTTGAAACCTCTTTTCTCTTGATTTCCAGGCTTTCCTTTCCAAGATACATTAATTGCTCCAGCCTTTCAAAAAAATCAGTGTCATCCTTTGCAAGATAACCGATTTTTGGAAGATTCATTGTTACAACGCCAATGCTTCCGGTTTTATCTCCCGAACCAAATAAACCGCCTGTCTTGCTTCTCAGCTCCTTCAAATTCAGCTGTAACCTACAGCACATTGAACGCACATCGCTCGGCGAAAGGCTGCTGTTTACAAAATTCTGGAAATACGGAATACCGTATTTTGCAGTCATTTCAAACAATAAGTTTGCAGAATCAGAATTCCAGTCAAAATCCCTCGTAATATTATAAGTCGGAATAGGAAAAGTAAAAACCCTTCCATGCATGTCCCCAGAAATCATTATTTCCAAAAAAGCCTTGTTTACCTGCTCCACAACATCCTGGTAATCGCCGTAAGTTTCGTTTTCAAGATATTCCCCGCCATAAAGCACGGGATTATCCTTCATGTCTTCCGGAACATTCCAGTCAAGAGTGATGTTTGTAAAAGGAACCTGGTTGCCCCATCTGCTTGTTGCATTCACTGCAAAAATAAATTCCTGCAATGACTGCTTTATCTGCCTGTAGGAAAGATTGTCCTTTGCAGCCAACGGTGCAAGATAAGTGTCAAAGCTGTTAAAGGCCTGTGCTCCAGCCCATTCGTTCTGCAGTGTTCCCATAAAATTAACCACCTGGCCCAAAGCCGCATTAAAATGCTTTGCCGCCTTTGCAGAAACCCTTCCGGGAACACCGTTAAAGCCAACTTCCAAAAGCTGGGCCAGAGACCATCCAGCACAATAACCGCTGAAAACACCGTTTCCAAGGTCATGAATATGAAAGTCCCCGTTCCTATGGGCATTTGAAATTTCTTCAGGATAAACAGTCCTCAGGGCGTATTCCGCAATAACAGCACCGGAAATATGCGCCTGCATTCCTGAAAGGGAATATCCCGCATTGCTGTTTTCAAGGACACGCCAGTCGCTCAATGAAACATAGCCCTCCACAATGCTTGAAATTTTTTTCAGGAAAGCGCTTGACTCCCTTAATTCTGCCCTTTTTGTCCTGTAAAGAATGAATGCCTTTGCTGTTTTTGCATGCCCGGCCTCAATAAGCTCTTTTTCAATGACATCCTGGATTTCCTCAACGCCCGGAACCTTTGTGCCGAACCTTTTCTTTAAGGAATGAACGATTTTTTCCGTCAGCATTTCGGCTGTTTTCCTGTCAGAGCCCCCCACTGCCTTTGCAGCCGCAAAAATAGCCTCGGTAATCCTGTTTTTGTCAAAAGGGGCAATTGAACCGTCGCGCTTCCTGACAGACTCCAAAAACCTTTGAACCATTGTCTCAACTCCGCCACCCAAAAGGCAAACCAGCGAACAAACCCTGAAAAAAAAACCAATTTTTTTTTCGCGAAATAATAACAATTCAGTCATTTATATAATCTTCGCTGGAAAAATCCAACTTGGCTTTCCGAATAAAAAAACCAAAAAAAATTGTTAAAACGAAAAAAACATTATACCTAAAAAAAACAAACTATGGAATCCGAATTTTAAACATGCCATTTATTAAAAATCCGTATCCGCTTTTCCCGCGGTTGTTTTTGGGCAAATTTTGCCTCTAAGATTTTTTTCCAAAGAAAAGCCTGCACTTGCAGTGCCCGTCTTTTTTTATCTCTTCAATATGAAAAATGCATGGGCAGGCGATTTTTTCGTCTTCTTCCGCTTTTCCAGTAAACACTCTGCAGGGGCAGTAGGGGCGACCGTGCTTTTCCTGTTTCTTTGCAAGCGCGGCTATCACGATTTCAAGCATTTTTTTGTCCTTGTTCAGCCAAAAGCCCATGGTTTTTGCATATTTTTCAGAGTCTTCCAGAATTTTTTCTTCTGTTTTATCCATAAAAATCTACTTTAATCCAAGCGCCTGCTTTATTTTGAATTCGTCAAAGCCGATTATTATTTCGCCGGCAATGTCCAAAACAGGGACTCCGCTCTGCTTTGATTTTTTGAACATTTCCTCAAGCTTTTCAGGGTCTTCCGCAACATTATATTCCTCAAATTTTACATTATGCCCTTTTAGAAAATCCTTTGCCATTGTGCAGAACGGGCAGCTGTCAGTGGAATAAACAAGGACTTTTTTCATTAACACACCCTTACAATTCATGCCCACTGCAGAATAAAAAGCAATTGTTTCCAAAAAGAAAGAGGGGCATCAGGCGATTTTAATTAATTTGCATTCAGTGTCAAGCTCGACAAAATGCCCCGCCTTTCCCCCTGCAAAGGCACTGCACTGGTTTTCTGGCAGGCCATCAACTGCCTGCCTCGGATTGTGCGCTATGTCGCAGGCATAATCAGGGAAGCCCTGCATTGGGTTTTCAAGGCAGGGCCCTTTGCTTAAATCAGCGGCTGAATCAAGGACGGAATTGCACAATTTTTTGCATTCAAGCATTGCCTGCTCTTCAAGAGCAAGGGAATTGGCCTGTTTGCTTGGCTGTTGTGTGCATCCAAGAGAGAGAAATAGAACGGAAAAGGAAAATAAAACGAAAAATTGCTTTTTCATTTTATTTCCTTCCTGAAAATTAAATTGATTTTAACTGCAGCTTCCTGAAACAGTTGCGCTTGTGCTGCTAAGAACCTGTGCGCATTCTTCAGGCGCAGTGTTGAATGCATTGCAGACTGCCTGCTTATAGCCTTCAGGAGTCCTGTCAGGATTAACCTGCGTCCCGTTGATTATCATTGTAGGGCTTCCTGAAACCCCGTATTGTGTTGTAAGGGTTTCATTTGACTTTAACAGGGCCACTGCTTCTTTTGTTTTGCTGCATGAATCAATCTTTGCGGCATCAACGTTTGAGTCCTGTGCTGCTTTTTTCCAGCAGGCATCAAGGGCTGCCGCATCACTGTACAATGAAGGGCAGGTTGCATTGAACTTGTCCAGGTATTTCCACAATGCCAGTTCATCATAGTCCTGCACAATGCAAAGCTGCCTCAAATCTTCCATTGCCTCGTTTGCCCCGTGCAGTGACTGGATTGTTTCAGGTGTTTCTCCCGAAACATTCGCAATGAAATTCACTGTGATGTCCGCCTTGTCCTTCAAGACGGCAACTACCGGAGACATTGCTTTTTCAGCT
>JAQTPU010000060.1 GCA_028712575.1 Candidatus Iainarchaeum sp. | reverse complement strand
TTGGGTAATGATTACCAAAAAGACCGGCTTTCAGAATAATACAACGGTTTACTCCCGTAGTGTATCCATGAGTTAATTCTGTAAAAATATTTTTTTGGCAGTTTTAGCTGTTTGAAAATTGTTCTTCTCCCTAAGCCGTTTTCGTGCATTTGCATTACTTTCTTGTATAATTTCCATTCCTGCTTCAGGTATTGAGAGCCGTCCAAGAATTTGTGTATTTCTTTTTCAAAGCGCTTTTGCTTTGCTTCTGCATATTTGAAGGGAATCTCTTGGGTCAAGCGCAAAATATTCGGGCTGTGAGAATCAATAACAAAATAGACTTTCAGGGAGCGGTTGCCATCCTTGCGGATTGTTCTGCATTTTTCAGAAGCAATAGGAGAAGTGGCAATGCCAAATTCTTTCAGCAAAATCCTTATCTGGGAAAGAAAGAATTCCAAGTCTTTTTCCCTGCTTTCAATCTTGTGGAATCCCAACTGAGCACTAGTGAAAGCATTTTGTGCTCGGATATAAGGGCACTGCAATTCATTTCCAAACAAAACGCCAAGAAACCTTTGTTTTGTGTCCTTTGAAGAATTCATAAGCCAGTCTGGAATTGTTACTGGCTGAGTTATCTTATCTCCTTTTGGAGCTCCAGCCAAATAAATAAGTTTGGATAATTGGCAGGAATGAATCCTTAACACAAAACAAGAACCATTCGACAAACTTTTAAAAATCGCCCCCTTATTTTCTTTTGTTATTATGCTTGGGTGGCAATTCTTGACTAGTCTTGTGTTAAATCCAAGTGTCTTTTCAATGTGGTTTTTTAATGCAATCAAATCTTCTTTCTGGCCGCAGAGATCAATTCCGCCCAAGTCTTTTTTCAGGCTTCCATCACCGTAAACAAAAGCAAAAATTTCAAGAAACAAATTGAAAGCTTCTGAATCTTGGCTAGTAACAAGAGGCAATAAATTATTGCTCTTTAGCTCATTAATTGCAAGTATTGCATGCGGAATTTTTTGCCCAGATATCCACTCAATCACAGTTCTTTTCGGCTGGTTAATTCGCCTGGCAATTTCAGAGCAATTTTCAATAGTCTTATTCAATTCCAGTGCTTTGTAATAATTCTTGGCATTTTGCTGTGCAGCTTGGGAAAATGCAGAAAGAAATTTCCCCTCATCAACAATAATTTCAGGCATAGCCAAATTTGGCTTTTCTGGCTTAAAAACACTTAGAGACTCTGGATTTCCGCTATTCATATGAATCACTTCTGCAGAATTCGTTGAGAATCCAGACTTCTCTTTCGTCCAAGTCCTCTGGATTGCTGGCAGCAACCCTCTTTGCGATTAGTATCTCTTCCAGAGTTGGAAGAGGAAACTCAAACTTTTCGAAATTCATTCGAACCACCTCCAAAATAAAAAAGAATTTTTTTCTGGAGACTGGTCAGTGCGTTGGAGGCATTAAACCCTTTAGCCTTCAACAGAAGGCAAAGGTTTAAGCCGAACAACGCACAAGTCGTAAGAAAAAAATTATTCAAATGAGGTGGCGAGAATTAGAAAGAAAAAGAGTCATATCATTTTCTTTGAAGCTTTCTTGGCAGATCGGATGCATTTTTTGTGCCAGTACTGGCCCATCCACTTTTTCTCAGTGTTGCCCGCACCGCACAAAGCGCAGACTTCCTCGTACTTGCCTTTTGCAGCAGGCGCGGCTTCTTTATCCGCTTTTGCGTCTTCAACTTTTTTCTTCAAAGAATCCAGAATGCCCATAGAAACCAATTCCAATATGAAACAAAAAGATTAAAATTCTTCAGACAAGTCAAAGCCCGATGTCCTTGGCCGCTAGACTACGGGGCTAGGCCTTTCTTTGGAAAAGAAAGCCCTGGGAAAGAAACAATTTTTCTTTCGGAAAAATTGATTCAACAGCAACAAGCCCAAATGGAAAGCCGTTTACCCAAATTAAGGTTTCTTTTTCTTTTAGGCAACTTACACTTTTCTTTTTCTTTCTAAAAGAAAAAGAAAAGGGCAGTGGGATTTAGCCCCGGAGAGATTCGAACTCCCGTTCTCGGGTTTCTTTTCGCCTGAAGAACAAATATTTTAAGGCATGGAAAAGTATTAAAGGAATTGTTTAAGCCTTTTTGATTTTCATTTTTATGTTGTGAAGAAACAGGTCTATTTGTTCCATGCTTTCAAGGAACTTTTTTCTCCTGAAAAAGAAAACATATCCTATTCCGAAGAGCGCTGCAAAAACATGGCTGCCATAGTCTGAAACCGCGTTTTTTTCCGTTGACTTGCCCTGCTCAAAGGAATATTTCTGCGAGGCTGTTTCAACTATTTGTTCCTGGATTTGTCGCTGTTTTTCAAGGTTTTTTTCTGCAATAGCCTGTTGCAGGCTTGTGTTAAGGGTTTGTTCTTTTGTTTCAAGGCTCTGCTGTGTTGAAAAAAGTGCCGTGTTCAGTGCGGCAAAAATCAGCAGTGCAAAAATAATCGAGGCCCCAAGAGCCATAAAGAATTTTTTCGGCGAGGCAAAAAACGAGCCTGTTATAAGAGAAAGGATTCCTGCGCTTGCGCCCACCACGCTTGAACCCGGGTTTGTAAAAACAAATACAAGCGCTGTGAGGATTGCGGAGGAAAAGAACAGCACAAAAGTGTCAAGGGAGGAAAGCGCGAGTTCGAATGCTATTCCGAATGCAAGGAGAGTGAGGGCATTCGAGGCAAGATGGTTGGGCCCTATGTGGATGAATTCGTAAACAATTATGTTCAAGGGCTGGAAAAGGCTGAAACTGCCGCTCTGGATTGTTTCCTGCGGGATATAAAAATTGTTTGAAAACAAAAAGAATATTCCCACTATTAAAAAAAAGATTATCAATGTTGCCTTTATCCTGAACAGAAACGAAAAAACCCTGTTTACAGCCATTCTAAATAGGAAAACCCAAAACTTTTAAAAACACACCAACAGGATTATTATAACAAATAACGCAGATTCAAATTAAATGATTTTTAAACTGTTTATTTGGTCAAATTTATTAATTGGGCGAGTAGCTTAATGGTTGAGCACGCGACTGATAATCGCGCGGTTGGGAGTCCGATTCTCCCCTTGCCCAATCTATCTTTGATAAAAATCCAGAGGATTTTTTCTGCCTTCCAATACTTCTTTCCTTTCAGGATAACTGAGATTTGGCGGGCAGAAACCAAATTTTTTCCAAATCAAATATTTTGAAAAATAATTCGGATTTCTTGAGCCAATCAATTCAAACCATTTATCAACATTCTTTCTCCCCCTTGTAGTTACATAATATTCTTCGCTGATTTTGCCGTTTCTTTTATCAAATTGTTTCGTGGGCCCTGTTGAATTTGAAATGCCGATTTTGTTCAGAACATTGGAAATTGTTTTTGCCAAGTAGGGACTGTTTGTTCTCAAATCTATGACGGGATAAGAATGAACTGTTTTATTCTTGTTTTTGAAACCCAAGTAAAAGTCTGTGTCAAATACGCCACTGATACAAGCCAGTGTGGATTCTAATCCCGAATCCAGCACAATTTTTGGAATGTCTACAATAGTGCTTTTTGAGCCCAAAGGTAGGCCCATGCATTTATTGTAAAAGGTTACTATCGCTTTTGACCTGAACTGAATGGCATAAGTTCCATCTGAACACTTTTTTCCAACCAATTTTAAATTGAATAACTTTTTGTACAAAGGTATCAGAACAGTTTCATACCATTTTCTATCATTGATTTGATGTCCACAGCAACTGCAACGGTAATCAATTTGTTTTGGATAAACATACCTGTTCATACTGCCGTCGCCTATATGGGCGCCTATTACATAGCACAAATCAAGCGAAATTTCTTTTGGTAAAATTATTTTCTTGATTAAATCTTTCCCGCTAAATCCGATTATCGTTGTGTCAAACAAAATAGGCTGACCCCCCTTAGCATACCGTGGTGTTGGCGTTAGGTGTTTTTTGAATTTCTTTTTTGAAAACCAATCAATGGATTCTTTCAAGGCGGTAGTATCCCCTTTGGCAATTGCTTCTTTTCTTGCATTTTGGATTCTACTTAGTTTTTCAGCACCCATTTTTTGGGCATTTTTTACGCCCCAGTTGAAAGGCAATTCTTTTTCAATAAAAAATTCATAACTTTTGTATTCAGGGAAAGCTTGGCAAATCCGTTCAAAAATGGTTTTTGGCAAAAGTATCTTTCCTCCGCGCCAGTTTAAAGCTTGCCTTCTCGAAAAACCAAGAAATTCAACAAATTCAGTAACAGAGCAAAATTTCTCTTGGATAATCCGCTCCAGAAATTCCCTCTGTTTCCCTTCAGCAAACTTTAGCCTGTTGTCTTGCATACCCAAATTTTTGGCTTTTTCTTTAATTAACGCTTTTGAGTCTGGATTTCCGCTATTCATAAGAGCCACTTCCACAGAATTCATTCAAAATTCAGACTTCCCGTTCATCCAAGTCTTCTGGATTGCTTGCTGCAATTCTTTTCGCTATTCTTATCTCTTCCAGTGTTGGAAGAGGAAACTCAAATTTTTCGAAATTCATTTGCAACACCTCCAATTCAAAAAAGAATTTTTTCTTGGACGTCTTGCGAATTTTGGAGCTATTAAATCCTTTTACCAAAATTCTTGATTCGGGCGTAAAACGGTTTAAAGCGAGAAAATTCGAGTCCTAAGAAAAAATTCGATTAATTGGAGGTGGAGAGAATCTAGAAAAATTTTACATCTCCGAACAAAAAGTTTAATTAATGGACAACTGCTATTTTATTATGCCTACTGCGCGAATGAACAAAAGATTACAAAAAAGGGCAATAAAGCGGCTTGGAAAGGCAGCATATTACACTGAACTGGATTCCGCATCGTTGGATGAAAAACCGAGAAGCGCCAAGAAATTGAATGATTCGGCTAGGAAAAGATTTTCCCAATTAAAGGCAGACTATGCTGGCACGCCGCACAGATTAATGTTTGTGCCTTCTTTTAGAGGCGAGATTACAGGAGAAATGATTGAGCGGGTTCAGCGAAGCCTTGGTTATCCTCTTTCTAATGAAGTTAACCGTAAAGACAATGCGGGATCAGCGCGTTTTCTCGAAGCGCATAATCTGACACTGCAGAATGCAAAAAAAGCCAATGATTTAAGGCACGATATTCATTTTGGCAGAAGAAGCATAAACCGCGACCTTGTAGACAGGGATTTGCTGGAATTGGCTAAGAAAACAAGAATAGGCAAAAGCAGCATTCAACAAAAAAGCCTTAATCAAAAAGCCGAAGCGCGGCAAAGAGCGTACTTTGCTGCGGTTGAACATTTGAAGATAAAAATTCCTTCGGCAATGCTCGGGGAAAAAACCTCGGAAGTTTTGCGTTTGAAGCTTTTTGAACTATTTAAACCAAAGCAAAAAATAGCTTTTCGAGGAGAACTTTTCAACAGCGTTCCGACACTCTATGAGAGCCTCGCAAGGGTAATGAGTGCACTTTCAAGAGCACATATGTTTGCTGGGGCGGAAACAGCATTGGTAGACATTAGGGAAGTTAGAGCCAGCGTATCAATACCGAGGGCTAGCGAAAAAAAATCACCAGCCATTATCCCTACTGCCCCTGGAACAGAAGCAGATAGGCAGTTATGTATTGCAGAGCAGACAACAGACTGGCAACCGAACTCGGATTATAGTTGCATGCTCTTTTTTTCTACCACTGGTGTTGAAAGGCAC
>JAQTPU010000059.1 GCA_028712575.1 Candidatus Iainarchaeum sp. | reverse complement strand
CTCTTGTTTCTATGGCGTCCTGGCTTGACTGTGAAATCCTGGAACAGGATTCAGCGTCGCCTTCCGCAAGCCCGATTGTGTAATAGCAGAGGTTTCTCTGGCTTTCCGTAGAAATTTTTGTGCATAGTTCCTGTGCCCCGGTTGTTTCAGCAATTTCTTCAATGCAGTCGTCCTTGGAAATGATTGTGAGCTTTTGGCAGAGGTCAGTGTTGTTTTCTGAAACAGCCCTCTGCTTGTAGCAGGCGTCTTTCTGGCTTTCAGAAGCGCTTTCTTTGCAGTTGTCAGCAGAAGCCTGGTTGTTGTTGTCGGGGTTTTGCCAGTTGAAATCCGGGCCCTGATTTGAACCAATGGCTGCTTTTTCAGACAGCGCGTCGAGGTTCAGAAGGGCATATGCCGCTGCAATTTTCTTTTTGCTTCCGTCCTGTGAAGAGGAAAAATTGGATTTTGCCTGCAGAACATATTTCTGCATGTAATCCGTGCATTTGGGGATTATTTTTTCTTTCTGGCTTGCAAATTCCGCAAGTATTGATTCATCAAGCTGGCCTATTCCTTTTGCAGGGGATTCTTCCGCAGAAAGGCTGCAATAAGAGTATATTTTGTTGAAATCCTTACCCTGGATTTCTTTTGCCTTCTGGACATCGGGGGCAAGGCTTGAAGCAGCTGTTTCCTCTGCAGCAAAATCCGCAGGGCTCGCTGAAAGAATTTTCTGCTGCATTTCCAGCATTCCTGAAACAGAAACAGCCAGGATTACCATTGAAACAGGGACTGTTGCTGCTGCTTTTGCGTCGGCCTCGTCAACCTGTTCTGTTGTTGCCGCGGAATTCAGGTCTGAATCTGATGATTTTATTTCCGATTCAAGCCACTGGAAGAGGCCGTGCATCTGGCTAGTGGATTCCTTTTGGGTTTCGAGAATAAAAAGTTCCTTTTGGATTTCCAGCTTCAAGCTCGGATTTGTTTCCGCCGCAAGCCCGGCTCTTTTTTCTGTTATCTGCTGGTCAAGTGCAGCGCCGGCATTCGCGTCTTCAAAGGCCAGGAACAATTGTGCTGAAGCCGAATGCAGCCTTTCGGACTGTTTTTGCGCCTTGTATTCCTGCACTGGATTTGCCTGGCCCGGCATTAACTGGCCTGTGCAGCCTGCAAGGGCGATTGCAATCAGCAATGCAGCCAGAAGAAAGGCTTTTTTCATGGATATAAAAAGGGCTTTCTAGTATAAAAAATTATTTTTCAGAAAGTTTGGACTGAAAAAATTGTTTTTAGGAACAAATCGTCTATTTTTTGGAATTCATCCGAGGGCGCTGAAAAAAGCAGGGAATAAATGTTATTTTTGTGCAGTATGAAAAGCGCTTTTGTAAGGATTTTCCTGCCGCCTTTTTCCTCTGTATACTCCACAAAAATATTGTTGCTTGTTTCTTTCTGAATCAGCAGTTTTGAACCGGGTTTCGACTGCATTCTTGAAATCTTCTCATTTGCGAATTCCTGTATTTTTTTGTCAAAGGCCTCTGTCTTTGCAAACTCGAATTCGTACAGGCCCTGGGAAACAGCAATTATTGAATCCTGCGGGTTTTCCTTGCCTGCCTGCCAGTCAGGATAAATAAGGGCGATTTCATTGTCCCTGTATTCCTTTGTGCCTTTTTCAGGCGCAGCTTCCCTGTCCAAAACCTGTTCCTCATCAGGCTCCGAAGCAATGTCAAGATTTTCCTCTTCAGGCGGAATTTCTTCCTCTTCAAGCCTGTTTCCAAGCCTTTCCCTGTCGTCCTTGCCCATAAGGCCGCTGCCTTTTTCTTCCCCTGCCTCGCCAATAAGCTCTTTCTGCCTTTTTTCCCAGTCAAGCGGGCCTTTTGATTCATCAGGCTTTTCTTTCCCTTCAGGTTCTTCCCCGCCTTCAGTAATGCCAGGTTTTTCCTCTTCAGGCTCTTTTTCAGGCTGTTCTTCGGCCTCATTCCCTTCGAAGCCTTCCTCTTTTTCCTCTTCAGGCTCCTCTTTTTCCTCTTCAAGCGCCTTCCTCAACTCTTCGGTAACTTCAGCAATTTCTTTTACCTTTGCCTGCTGCTTTTTCGTTTCCTTTATCTCCCTTGAAAGCTCGGCAGCCCTTTTTCTGCCTTTCCCGGCATCTTCATCAGCAAAAGGCGATTCTTCCCGGACAAGGCCTGTGTCAGCCATTTTTTTTATTCCAAAAAGCTCCTCGGAATCCGATTTTAATTTTTCATCAAGCGCCTCAAGCTCCTTTTTGATTGCAATCTGTTTTTCCCCGACATGCTGCGCAGCCTCTTTTCTCTTTTCATATTTCTGCTGTTTTTTTTCAAGATTCGCAATTCTCGCCTTGAACACTGTTTCCTTTTCCTTAGTTGTCTTCTCCGCATTCAAAACATTCTTTTTCTCAAGGGCAATCATTTTTGCAAGGACAAAGGTCAGTTTTTCCTCCAAGGCGACCTCTTTCCTGATAAGTTCAATTGTTTTTTTCTCCCTGCAGATTATTTCCTTCGACAGCGAGGCAATCTGCCCCTTCATTGCCTCAACAGTGTTTTCACTTTTTTTCCGCATTTCAAGCCCATTCCCTTGCCTGTAAATTCAGGCGCTCAAGCTGTTTCCTCAAAAAAGCCTGCCTTTTTTTTGCTTCCAGAATCCGGGTTTTTTTTTCATCATAAATCCTTGTTATCCTCTGCAGAGAAGCGGCTTTTTCCTTCAGTGAAAATTCGGCTTCCTTTGAAGAATTCAGAATCTGTTCAAGGGCGCTTTTTTCGCTTTCAAAATCCGCCTGGAGCAGACCGTTAATCTTGTCCTCAAGCCCTGTTTTCTCGCCAATCTTCTGCTTCAAAGAGGATTCATTTTCCTCGATAAGCGTGCGGATTTTTCCTATTTTTTCAACAAGGGACTTTGCATTCCCCTCCAATTTTTCAATCCTTTTTTCAAAGCCCTTCTGCGCGGAAGCTTTTTTTGAAGAAGCCTTATTCCCGCCCTTCAAGCGCTTTTTTGCCTTGGGCTTCAGCTTTTTCCTAACCACAAAACCACTTTCCCATTTTTATAAGACCAGTAATCTATAACTTTTTCATAATATAAAAGGCTTTTGGTTACTGATTTTTGTCCTGTTCAAGCCGGGCGCCTTCCGGAACACTTTTTTTTCCTCCATGGCCATAAGAACACGCAGGCTGGAATAAAAAGCAGTCCGCATCAAAGCCGTTTTCCCGCGAAACAAACGGTTTTTATTGCTTTTTAAGGATTTAAACTAATATTGAATTCATAAATTTTTTATATTAGTGTGCAGTCAATTATAATGGTGGTTCAGTGGTCTGGCCTTTCACAAAAAAGGATTCAAAACAGGAAAAAGTATGCATTCCGGAAGCGAGAAGAGCCCTTAACGAGCACGAAGCAATGCTCAAAAAAAGGGAAGAAGAGGCAAAAGCACAGCTTTCCCTCATCCAGGAAGACCTCAAAAAAAGGGAACTGCCTGTTTTTACAGACACAAAACCAAGGCTCTTCATAGAAGGCGTGTTCGCAGTCTCAAGCACACTCATGCTAAAAGGAACAGTGCTTTCGGGAAAAATAACAAAAACAAGCAAACTCAAAATAAGAAAAAAACTTTTCAAAGTAAAAGACCTCCAATTAAAAGGAAAAAGCACAGGCTCGCTTATAGGCGGCCAAAAAGGCGCAATCTTCTTTGAAAAAGCAAAAGGGCTATACTTAAGGCAGGGAGACATAATCTCCTTTATGCAATAAGAAAAAAAAATGCACAGGTACTGCCCCTTTCTTTTCTTTAAAAGAAAAGAAAGTGGTAAGTTACCCTAAAGAAAAGAACCTTAACTTTGGATAAACAGGAAAATTTGAAATATGCACGGGTAGGGAAGCGGTCAAACCCGCGAGACTCAAGAGGCCTTTCTTTGGAAAAGAAAGCCCTGGGAAAGAAACAATTTGCTCCGCAAATTGCGGCCTTCGGCATTAATTCCCGGAAAAAATAAAATTAGTTTTGTTTGAGCTATCTCGTCGCTTAGTGCGTTCGGCGGTTCGATCCCGCCCCCGTGCAAAAGCTTTTCTTTGCCTTGCAAAGAACCTTGCAAACCTTGCGGTTTGCGAGGCGTCGCAAAGCTTTGCTTTGCAACGAACCTTGGAAAAGAAACATTTTTGCTTCGCAAAAATGTGGTTCGCTTCGCTCGCAGTGGAAAGCAATAAAATTAAATTCTATGACCTTCTAATTGTTAACATGGCTTTGAAAATTGTGAACTGGGCAAAAAGGCTCTTGCTGAAGCACAATTTAAAAAAAGAAATCAGGCAAACAAAAAGAGAATACGCTTCTTACTGGAAAAGGCACGCCAAGGTTACTGCAACCATTAAAGAAATTAAAGACAGGCTGGCAACAAAAGACCGTTTGAGAATACCAAATGCTGCAACAAGAAAAGAACTGGAATGGCATCTGAAGGAATGGAACAAGGAAAAGGCCAGGCTGGAGCGGAAAATGCAGGGAATTGTTTGAGTCGCAGGCTTTTTAACTTTTTCTTTTGTAATTTATTTGATGAATATCGGAACAATTTTTTTCATAGCGGGTTTTTGTGTTGCTTTGGCGGCAATCAGCCCTAATTATATAATGCTTTTAATCGGCTGTGCAGTAATGGCGGCAGGTTTGATGGTAATGCAGACTAAATGGGGTGAATAAATGGGCAAGCGGAAAAGGGATTCCAGCAGGTTCAAAAAGACAAGGGCGAGGCAGCGCTGGAAATGGAAAAAAAAGAAAATGCGCAGAAAAAAACGCAAAAAAAGATACTTGAGGCAGAGAGCAAGGGCATAACTGCTTTTTCTCGAAGGGAAAAAGGGGCTTTTGCTCATTGCAAAATTTGCTTTTGTAATGCTTGCAAAACTTTGTTTTGCGAAGTTGCAGAAGAATTCACTCGTTTTTCAGCAGGCATTTTTTGCCTGCTTCAAATTTTTTTTTTAAAAATCAGAAGATTTTTGCAGCCCATGTCCAGTACAGGATAATCATTCCTATTATGAACAGGAGATTGTGCACATAAAGAATTTTGTACATTTTTTTCATGTCGCTTTTTTCCGGGTTAGTCAAAGCAGGCCTGTACAATGGGATTGAAAACAGGGACAGTGCGCCCAGAATCAGGAAGCGCAAAGGCCAGAAACCAAGCTCTTTCAGAACCGGAAGCATTGGCCATAACATGCTGTTAAAGCACAGCAGGATATATGAAAAGCCTGCAAAAAAAAGCGCATAATAACAGGCCCAGCGCAATCTTCTTTCGGGAAATTTTACAACACTGCTGTTATAACTCATTTCAGCGTCATGCTTCCTGGAACTGACCCTGTATAAGCCGTAGCCCCCGAACTGCAAACCGACAATAAAAACAATTACAAGAATAGGCGCATTGAAATTCGGCACGAACAGTGTCCAGCCTGCAAAAAACCTGAAAACAGGGTTTACAAGCGAGCCTGAAACCAAATCAAGCACAGGCCTTTTTTTGAAATTAAAAGGCTTCATCGTATAAAGAACCTGGTTGATAAGCATGATGAACAGGCAGAGCAAAAACAAAAAAGGCCCGTTCAAGAGAAAGCCGATTTCCAGGGAAATCAGAATCAATGCAATTGCAAAAACCAAAGCAATTTTTGCAGGCACTCTGCCTGAAGGAATTGCCCTTGCTTTCTTAATCGGGTGCTGTGCATCTGCCTTTCTGTCAGTATAATCATTCAGTGCATAAAGGCCTGACCATAAAAGAGCGACTGCCGCAAAACCAATTGCAAACTTTACTGGGTCAAGAGCAATGCCCAAAACAACAGAAGCGGTTATTGCCGCAATAATCATGTTTG
>JAQTPU010000058.1 GCA_028712575.1 Candidatus Iainarchaeum sp. | reverse complement strand
AACAGGCACTGAAAACAGGCATCTCGGAATTCCCGGGGAAAAAGAGCTTTACGGCAGGGGAGTTTCCTACTGCGCAAACTGCGACGGGCCGTTTTTCAGGGGAAAAAGGGTTGCAATCATAGGCGGAGGCAATTCCGGAGTAACACAGGCGCTTTACCTTTCAGAGATTGCCTCAAAAGCCTGGCTCATTGAATTCATGCCTTCGCTTAACTGCGAGGAAATTTACATCCCTTCCCTGAAAAAACGGAAAAACCTTGAAATTCTTTTGAATACGCAGCTTCTTGAAGTGCTTGGAAAGGAAAAAGCTGAAGGCATAAGAATCAGGGACGGGAAAACAGGAAAGGAAAAAACAATTCAGCTTGACGGGATATTCATTTATGTGGGAGTCAGCCCGCGCAGCGGGCTTGCGGAACAGCTCGGCGCTGTCCTTGATGAAAAAGGCTTTGTTGTTGTCAATGAGGAAATGCAGGCAAGCATAAAAGGATTTTTTGCGGCAGGCGACATTACAGGCGGGCTTGCGCAGACAATCTGGGCTGCAGCGGAAGGCGCAAAAGCCGCGCTTGAAGCCTACAAGTATCTTAAAGGAATTTCAAAATAATTTTTTCGAAGCGTTAAGTATGTTCTCTTTCGGGCACCTTGTAAAAACAAAGGACACTACAAACGACCAGAAGTTTTATTACGGGTCTTTCCGCGGCCGGTTGCTTGGAAGCAAGGCGCGCGAACAGCTCATTCTCAATGAAATAGCTTCGCTTTCAGAAAAAGATTTTTTTGCCGACATCGGCTGTGCGCAGGGCCATTACCTTGAAAAGGCGTTTGAAAAGACAAACAATGTTTTCGGCCTGGATTTTGATTTCAACAACCTCGGCCAGGTCCTCCCGCCTTTGGGATTCGGGCTGGTGCATGCAAGCGCAGAGGCAATTCCTTTCAGGGAAGGCAGCTTTGATTTTGTGCTCTGTTCGGAAGTGCTTGAGCATGTTCCGGACTGGAAAAAGGCGCTGAAGGAACTGAAGAGGATTTCAAGGAAAAAAATTGTCATTACGATTCCGCTTGAAAAAGCCTGGTTCTGGAGGAAATTTTCAAGATTCGCGCCCATGCACACAAGAGGGCATTTGCATGTGCTCTGGTCAAAAGACATTGAATCAGGTATGAAAGGCTGGAAGCTTGAAAAAAAAGTCCTTATTCACACCCCAGTCAGGCATGTGAACAAGCTTCTTGAAAAAAGGGTAAGCGAAAAAAAGGCAATGTACTCCTTCATGGTATTCAGCCGCAATGCAAAATAAAATAACTTTTTAAACTGAAAAATACATTAC
The DNA here is from genome assembly GCA_028712575.1 of Candidatus Iainarchaeum sp. Classification (GTDB taxonomy): domain Archaea; phylum Iainarchaeota; class Iainarchaeia; order Iainarchaeales; genus JAGVNX01. The sequence goes on along the minus strand of JAQTPU010000058.1, from coordinate 4,513 downwards.
TATTACAATTATTTGGGGGTTTTTTAATGGTGGGAATTATTAAAACAGGCATTCCTGGCCTGGACACTGTTTTTGAAAAAAAGGGTTTTATTTCAAATTCTTCAGTCCTTGTAAGCGGCGAACCCGGGGCTGGAAAAACAATTCTGGCATTGGAATTCATTTATTACGGCGCAAAGGAATACAAGGAACCCGGAATTTTCGTCAGTTCCGAGCAGAGCGTTGAAAAAATCCGCGAACTCGCGTTTGTCCTGAACATGCCGCTTGAACAGTATGAAAAAAACGGCCTGATTACCATTAAAAAAGTCAATATTGCAAAGGGCGGCGAAATGCTTCCGGACCAGATATTGAACGAGATAAAGTCAAAAAAGCCGAAAAGGGTTGTGCTTGATTCAATAACCCCCTTTGAACTGCTTGCCGCAGACCAGCGCGATTTCAGGCTCAAGCTATTGTCAATGCTTGAGGAAATAAACAGGCAGGGCGTCACTCTTCTTGCAACAGGCGAAAAAAAACTTACTGATTTTGACAGGATTTCCTTCAATGCAGAGGACTTCCTGTTTGACGGCCTGATTTTGATGGGAAGGCAGAGAAAAACAGTGAATTACCAGAGGGTGCTTTCAATAATAAAAATGCGCGGAACAAAGCATTCAGAGGAACTGCACCCTGTTGAAATAACTGAAAACGGATTAAGGGTCCTTACAATAAAGTGAAACCATGTCAAAAACAATCTGGGCATCAGTTTTCGTAATTCTCCTGATGATGGGGGTTTCAGGTTACCTGTTTTTTTCCCTCCCTGATACGCTTGTTTCGCACTGGGGCATGCAGAACGAGCCGAACGGCTGGATGTCCAAAACACTGTTTTTTGTTTTTTTCATAGGCCTTACAATAGGGCTTTTTTTGCTGCTTGTCTGCCTTCCAAAAACAGATCCGTTGAAAAAAAATTATGCGCACTTCCAGAAAGAGTATGACTTGCTTGTTTTCTTTTTCACCTGCTTCATGTTCTATGTGCTGCTTCTTTCACTCCTTGTAAACCTTGGCTATGGAATGGATATCGGCCTTGGAATGACTCCTGCGCTTGCAGTGCTTTTTTTCATAATCGGGGGCCTGCTTGAAAAAACCAAAAGAAATTATTTTGTCGGAATAAGAACCCCCTGGGCACTTAATGACGATGAAAACTGGGAAAAAACACACAAATTCGGAGGAAAGCTGTTCAGGCTGCTCGGCATAATAATTGCAATAACCTGGCTTTTTGCATTTTTTTACAGGCATTTATCGGATTTTTTGTTTATTATTGTAATTGCGGAGATTCTTTTTGCCGCATTTGTGCCTTTTGCCTATTCCTACCTGATTTATGCAAAAAAGCAGAAACCCGCGAAAAAACACTCTTAATTAGCCTTATTAATATTTTTATGGAACCTCTTATGGGGGTTAAATGCTTATTCTCAAAGGCAGGGACATTGCAAAGGCTTTTTCCTTGGAACAGCTGAAAGAGCTTGGCCTGAACCCGGAATCTGATTTTGAAATAATAAAAATAAGGGGCGGTGTTTTTGCGCTTGCTGAAAAAGAGCCTCTTCCGGAAAAGGAGAAAAAAATCGAGGCAAAAAAGCCCGGCAATGACGCCCTTGGAATGGAATCCAAAATCCTGGCAATGCTGGGGGAAAAAAGGCTTTCAGACCGCGTCGAGGGAAGGTTTGAAAAATTATTAAGCCAGAAAGAAGCCGATTATTTCAAAGAAATGCTCAAAGAAGGCAAGGTTTTTGCATTCAAGCTTAGCGACAAATACAAAAAGCCCGTTTACAAGATTGCAGCCTTAAAAAAAAAGGATTCTGAAACAACTGCCTTGCAGAATAAGCCCATAAGCGAATACTGCCTGGAAAAAGACGGCCTGCTTGTCTGCACTGACAGGAAAAAAGCCGAAATCCTTTCCTATGAGCTGAAGGATGCAATAAAGGACGGCAGGATTTCCGGCATAAAAAGCTTTGACGGAAATTACTACATCATTGAAACAGAGCTTCTCATGAAATACAGGCCTGTTTTTCTTGGGATAATCAATGCAAACAAAACAATTTCCTTCGAGGAACTTGCCGAAAAGGCGGCTGTAAACACAGTCCTTGCAAGGATTGTCTGCGAATTCCTGAAGGAAGACGGGGAAATAATCGAGAAAAAGAAAGGCCAATACACTTATGTAAAGTAACGGGGAAAAAAATGGTTAAAGAAGAAAAAACCGGAATGCGCATCCTGATTCCAATCCTTTCAAAACAGGAAAGCAATGCCGAATTCCTTGAAAAAATTCCAAATGCCGCGGAAGAAATATTCCTGCTTCTCGTAATAGACAAGGGCTTTATGCACGGCCAGTTCGGATTCGCGGCATCGGACATTGCCGCGGGAAATGTGCTCATGCAGATGCTTAGGAAGTATTTTGTAAAAAGAAGGAAAAAATGCTTCGACATAGAGGAATGGGGCGCAACTGAAAACAAGATAATCCAGATGGCCCAGCTCAAGCTGATTGACAAGATTTTTCTTGTGAAACAGAACAACCTTTTTTATGACGAGCTTGTAGAGCAGTTAAGGGAAAAATCAGGTTCAGAAATAGTCGAAATAGGGCTTCCAAAGCCCCTGAAAAAATAGTCAGCCAAAAACAATTTTCTGTGCTTTTGGCAGGAATTCCTTTGCCTTTCTCTGGTGCTCCTTCAAAAAGCCAGAAAAAAATTCTATTGCAATCTGCTTCATTTCCCTTGACAGGAGTTTCCCGCTTCTGAAATCTTCTGCTATGCGCTGCAGTTCTTTGCTGTTGGGATAATGAAAGAGAAGCAGTTCATAAACCTTGTCAGCTTCAAGGACACCTCCAAGCTTCCTGTGCTCCTCAAGGGTATTTCTTCCGCCAGTAAAAGCCTTTTGTATTTTCCTTTCAACTTCCTTTGCGGAATCGTTCAAAAAAATCGCTGTGTCAGGATTTCTCGAGGACATTTTTCCTGTTTCAGTCAATCCGCTTTGATGCTTGAAATAAATAAATGAAGGCATTTCCATATTGTAAGGCAGCCTCTTTACAACATCCCTTACTGAACGTGCATGCGGGTCCTGGTCTAATCCAATGCCTGTTATTGAAGGCATTTTTCCGAAAAACTCGGGCAATTGCCCGTGCAAAATATCAGAATATTGCAATAAGTTTGCGGAAATTTTTCCCAAATCAATTTCACCATAAATTGCCTTATTTGTTGCAGCAGTTATTTTTTTGCTTATTTCAAATGCAAGCGAATAATAAATGGCAGGCCTTTTGCTCTGCACGTAAATATCCTCTTCTCCCAAACCCAAGGCAAGCGCATCTGCAATGTTTTCCACTGCGAATTTTTTTGCCTCCTGCAAAGTCTGGATTTTTTCCCTGCTGCAATAGGCATCCAAGTCAGTGAAAGCAAACAAATTTTTTGCCCCGCGTTCCTTGAAGAACCTGAAAAAATCAATATCCGCCTTGTGCCCCAGATGCAAATGGCCTGAACTTGCAATTCCTGTCATGTTGATGAATGGCTTTTTCTTTTCAATGCATTCAAAAATTTTTTCAAAATCCCTGTGCGCAATTATTATGCCTCTCTCGAAAAACCTGTGCTCGAGCTTTTTTGCAAGCGCCTCAGGAAACTTTTTGAGGCCGAATTCCTTAAAGACGTGCTCGTAATCAGTAACGGCTTCATTTCCCCAGGCATCGATTTTTTCAGGCATAAAACCAGATAAACTAATAGAAAAACAGGTTTAAAACATTTAGTGTCATTTTATTTGCATGCTTATTTTGCGAAAATTCGGAATAAGTTTTTGCCTTGTCCAGGAAAGGTTTGATTCTTTTATTGCAATGTCAAAAGTTGTCAAAACAACTTTTGAAAGGAATAAGGGAAAGCCTGTTGCAATTGTTTTTCCGGAACTTGCGCTCGGCCAGATGCCTGTTTCAAGAAAGGAAACAAAAACATGGTTGAGAGAGGTTCAGGAAATGGCAAAGCGGCACGGCAACGGGTATATTTTCCTTTCAATCCTTGAGGCAAGCCCCTTGAAGAAAGGCATTTCAAACACAGGCTATATGATTGGGCCTTCAATGCTAAATTCAAATCCTGGAAAGCCAATGCATTGGAAAGCTTATGCAAAATTCGGCAGGCCTGATTTGGACAGGTCCCGAATTTTGCAGACACAATCTCCGGACAAGGCTGCTGCGCGCTGGGACAGACGCGCGGGAAGAAAGGCCATTGGAGAAGTTCTTGACAAGCTGACAAGCTCTCTTCTTGCTACAAACAGGGTTTTCAGGTTTCCACGCGTAAAAATAAACGGCAGGATTGTTGAACTGCGCGTTTGCTGCGATATCAGCGCTTTGAACGAGGCTCCTGTTGATGTTCTTGTAGTGCCTGCATGGGGCTGGGGCTTGGATTCGCGTCCTGAAAGAATCATGCAGTCACTCAAGGCAGGCGGTTATGCAATTGCCAATGATGTCTGGGGCAGCGATCCAGCGGCAGAGATTGCATGGAAACCTAAAAAGCGCGGC
>JAQTPU010000057.1 GCA_028712575.1 Candidatus Iainarchaeum sp. | reverse complement strand
TTTATTTTTTTTCAATTGAAACTATTTTTATCCAGAATGTGAGTGTTTTTCCTGCCATTGGCGGGTTGAAATCAATTATTACTGAATCGCTTTTTATTTCTGCAACTGTCCCGTCTCCGGCTTCAGGCGAGGAAAGTGTCATTCCGACCTTGAGCCTGTTAAAATCAGCAATGTTTTCTTTCGGAACTTCGATTACTTTTGATTCATCCCTCTGGCCGTAAGCATCAGCGGGCTTAAGCGTGATTGTTTTTTCATCATTCAGGCGCATTCCAAGAACTGCCGCATCGAATCCCTTTATCATCCGACATGCGCCAGCCTCAAATCCAAGAGGCCGGCCGAATTTTGCGCTTGAATCAAACTCTCTCCCGTCTTCCAGTGTCCCTTTGTATTCAACCTCGATTTTGTCGCCTTTTTCAACTATTTTTGCCAAATCCACTGTTCCACCACCCGCATTGTTCTGGTTATTCTGGCTGCCGGAATTATTCTGGCTGCCTGGCTGTGTGCAGCCTGCAAGAACAACAATCAAAACAACAAGGCAGATTAAAAAGATTTTTTTCATCTTTTCACTTGAATAATTTGGAAAGCAAAAGGAATAAAAATCCAAAGTCTGGCGTCAGGTTTATAATAAAAAGAGGCTTATTATTGGCTGGTATGCAGAAAAAAATAGTGGTGATGAAGGCAAGTTTTCCGCAGGAGATTGTTTATTCCGGCCCTGAAAAACGCGCATTGAACAGGAGGGCCCTTTTGCCGGGCAGGAGAAAATTAATGCCGTCCAAAAGGGGGGAAACAACTGACAGGCTTTTCGGCAGGCGAACCCGCGGCATAAGGATTCTGGGCAGGCTTGCTGATGCGCGCGACATCGGGCGGACTCTTGACAGGGAATGGATTGAAGAGCTAAGGCGGCTGGCAGTGAATTCGAAAACACGCGCTGTTTCGGGCGAATTCAGAAAACAGAATCCTGAAAGGCATGGGGAAACAATTTTTGTAAAAGCCACTCTTGACAGGGAAACAGGGGATGTGTTTTTTCATTCAACAAGGCGCAGCAATGCGCGGAGGAAAAGCCCGGGCAGGAGAAATGCAGGGGAAAAAATACTGGCAGATGCGTGATGGAAACATTTTTATTTGGGAAAATATATTATTGTGCAATGAAGAAGCTTGTTTTTGGTTTTCTGCTTGCTGTTTCTTTTGTATTGCTTGCCGGCTGTACACAGTCGGGTGTTCCGCCTTCCGGCAGTGGTGCAGTGCCCGGGTGTGCACAGGTTGTTACTTATGCAGTTGATTCGGCTGGAAAATGCTCGGGTTTTCCGACTTCCTGCATTCCCGAGGGTTATACAAAAGTGGCTGCCTGTTCGCATCCGTGCGAAAGGGTTGCCTGTGAAGACAAGTGCGACGGCACTGCAAGGCTTTCGGAAGGCATGTGTGAACTGGAAAACAACACTCCGAAATGCGTTTATTCAAAGTCTGAAGCAGGCTCTCCGCTTTGCGTGCAGCAAAAATTCGGCCTTGAAACAGAGGCTGTTTTGAGGTACTGCAATTACAGCAAATCCTTTGAATCATACACTTTTTTCCTTTCTGTGAAAAACCTCGGCGCAAGCTCTCCAAAAGTCGGTTCAAGCGTCTGGCTTGTCGGCAGTGATATTAATTCAAAAATTTACCAGCCAATAAATAACACTTATGAAAAGGGAATTTTTTGGTGGCAGGAAGTTTTCAGCGACAAGCCTTACAGGGGCCAGACTTTTGAATTGTCAAACCGGAAAGAATTCAGGAAGCTTGATTACAAGTTTGTTTACTGCGAGCTTGCAAACAACAACACGGATGTCTGCAATGAATCAAACGGCCTTGTGCTTTACAGCGGGGACACGAACAAGGACTGCAATGTCATAGGATGAAAAAAACCCGTTTTTTTGCGCCTGTTTTTCTGGAATATGCGATTTTTAATAATCCGCTTGGCAGTGTATGTTTTCAGGCTGCAGTGGTGAAAACTGGAAGGGCGGCAGATATTACAGCTTCTTTTTCAGATAATGGCGCAAAAACCCGAATAATGCGGGCAGAATTGAAACAATTATTATTGCAATTATTATCAGTGACAGGTTTTCGCTTACAACAGGGATGTTCCCGAACAAATAGCCGCCGAAAACAAAAATTGCAACCCAGACAACAGCGCCAATCACGTTGTAGCCCAAAAAATTTGCATAATTCATTTTTGCTATGCCTGCAACGAAAGGCGCAAAAGTCCTTATTACAGGCATAAACCTTGCAAGGATGATTGTTTTTCCGCCGTGCCTTGCATAAAACCTCTGTGCTGCGTCAAAATGCTCTTTTTTCAGAAAAAGGAATTTTTCCCTGAAAATTTTTTTTCCAAAAAAATTTCCTATCCAGTAATTCGCTGTATCGCCGAGGATTGCGGCAACAGTGAAAATAATGAAAAGCAGCCAGGCATCAAGAAAGCCCTTTGCTGCCATTGAACCCGAAATAAAAAGCAATGAATCCCCGGGCAGGAAAGGCGCAAAAACAAGGCCTGTTTCGCAGAACACTACAAAAAAAAGAACCAGGTAAGTCCAGAATCCGAATGCCTGGATAAGCAGGCCTATATACTGGTCGAGATGCAGAAGAAATTCGGCAAAAAAAGAAAACGGGTCCATAGCAACAACTGCCAGATAAAAATCCTGGTTCTTATTTTATTATTAACATCGGCCTGTTTTTCTTCTTTATTGGTACAAAAACCGCATCAAGGTCCATTGGCCAGGGCAAGCAAATCTGCTTTGATTGAAACAATCCTGCGCTTAACTGAATTCAGCGAAGAAACCGCTTTTTGAAATTCCTCCGGGGTTCCAGGCCTCTGCCCTGCAATAAAAGCAAGGTCTTTTTTCGCCTCTTTCAATTCCGCTTTTTTTTCCTTCAAAAGCGCCTTTGTTTCCTTGCTTGGCCTGCGGCTTTCAGCCTGAATGCCCCTCCTGGAGCTCCATTCCAAAAAATCGCCTGCACATTTCAATTCGTGCCTTGCCTGTCTGGCAAGAAAAGGAAAGGACAATTTTTTCCTGCAAGGCTTTTTCCGCTTCACAGGATAATTCGGGTTTACTTGAATAAAAAAGTTTTGTTTTTACTCATACCGCAGGGCTTCAACAGGCCTTAACTGCGCTGCGGCCCTTGCAGGCATTACTCCCGAAACAATCCCGATTATTGTTGAAAGCGCAATTGCCATTGCAACAAGCTGCGGTGTTACAAGAGTCTGCAGCCCGCTTTGCCCGCCTCCAATTCCAGGCAGGCCGAATCCGATGCCTATTCCCGACATTAACAAAGAGGCAATTGTTCCCAGGATTACTCCTATTATGCCTCCGGCAAGGCCGAATAAGCCTGATTCGATTATGAAGAGGCGCAGAATTTCAGGGTTAGTGGAACCAAGAGCCTTTAAAATTCCTATTTCACGCGTTTTTTCCAGAACAGAAGTGAACATGCTGTTTGCAACTCCCACGGCGCCTACAAGCAGGGAAATTGCCGCAATTCCCCCTAAAAAAAGTGTCATTGTATCAGTAACACTGCTTACCTGCTCCTGGATTGCCTCTGCAGAAGTGATTGTAAAATCCTGGGTTTTTTCAGTCACTCTTCTTGAAACAAGCAGGGCTGATGTCAAATCGGCAGTAACCAGCCCGACATTATCCGCATTGTCGGCTTTTACCTGGATGGAAGAAAAAACATCCCTGTTCACATCCACAAGATTCCAGGCAGCATCCTGTGTCATAAAAACAGTTGAATCGCTGTTGCTTCCTCCAAAACCGCTTCCTGAAGGCTTAAGAATTCCGACAACAGTAAAAGGCTGGCTGCCCCCGTCCTTGTCCTCGAGAGTTATTTTTCTTCCCAAAGTGACAGGCTCCTTGAATGTTTCATTTGCAATCCTGTCCCCTATCACTATGCCTGCGGAATCGCTTGAATTCAGGAATCTTCCGGAAGCAATTTCAAGCGAAGAAGAAACCTCCTGCCAGGCATTCGGGTCAATGCCTTCAATGCTGGCAGTGGACTGCTCCGACAAAAAAACAAGATTGCTCCGCCCTGAAACAATTCCATTGACAAACAGGACATTCGAATTCTGCTTTATTGTCAAAACATCGCGTTTTGTAAGCTTTGGCGAAGAAGAAGTTGCAGTTGTTGAACCGGTTCTTGAAGAAGCGCCTGCTGAAGAACCCTGGCCTGGCGGGCCTGTTCCGTTGCCTTCCCTGAAAGAGCCTCCAAAAAAGCCCCCCCTGCCGCCTCCTGCGCTTATTGTAATAATATCGCCGCCAAGGCCCGAAAGCCTTGAAGCAACGCTTGCCTGCGCCCCTTCTCCAATGGAAATGATTGCGACAACTGCTGCAACCCCTATTATTATTCCCAAAAGAGTAAGCCAGGCCCTAAGCCTCCTGTGCATAATGCTGTTGACCGACAGCCTGAACGAATCTTTCAGGTTCATTGGAGTCACTTTTCCTTTTTTTCCTGTTTGCCTGCCCTTTTGTAAAAAAACCAGGCAGCCAGAACCAAGGAAACTGCCGCAGAGATTGTAATTCCAATTATGTTCGAACTGAAAAGGAATATTGACGCCAAAAATAATCCTGCTTCAATAACAAGAATTATTCCAAGGATTTTCCAGTTTTTCCTTTTCAATTTATGGTTCACTGCAATTGGGACTGCAATAAAAACAGCAAGAAGAACCAGTGCAATGTCCTGCATTATTAAATTGCCCTGGCTCTGCCTGCCTGAAAACCCTGTTCCCGAAGCCATGCCTGTAGGGGATTCCCTGCTTAGGGAAATTGCCTTTTGGACCGCATGCCTTTCGCCGGTAGTGTCAGTATAATCGATTTCTATTGCAACAGAACTCAAAGAGTCCTGCCTCTGCGAGGCAAGCCTGTTGGTGTCTGCGGGAAAATTTCCCTGCCCAGGTTGCTGTGCGCCGGCAGCCTGTGCCTGCCCCATGCTTGAGGACAACAGCGAAAAGTTTGCGATTGTATAATCCCCCTTGTTCAGGTTGCCGATTATTGAAGTGCTGCTGCCGCTTACCCTTATTCCGCCCTGGGGAAGAATCTTTACGACAACAGCTCCTGCATTATTCGAGCCTATGTTGGCAATGCTTATTGAAAGCTGGCTGCTTGTGCTTATTTCCGCATTCACCTCAAAGTCTGTTGAACCGCCAATTATCAGGCCAACCTGCGAAGCCTGCGTCCTTGCTCCGTTTACATCATTAAAGGTCATTGTTACTGTTATCGGATAAATTCCCGGAGTGATATTGGGGTCTGCGGCTATTACATATGAAACAGCCTCCTCGCCGCCGGCCTGGATTACTGGCACATAACCCTTGTTGTCAGAACCTACGGGCAGAAGGAGGTTTGTTGCCTCTGCCCATGAAAAAGCAATGTTTGAAACTGCATTTCCATTGGGGTTTTTCAGCTTAAAAACCACGTTCGTCTGGTTTCCGGGATTGATTACCTTCGGGCTTATTGTGACATCAAGGTTTTTTCCCGCATTTGAAACAGGAATTGAAACTGCCTGCGTCTGCCTTGACACAGTGGAGTCCTCCCTTGTGTAAGAAGTTGTTAGGGATACAGGGTAATAGCCCGGCGTAGTGTTTTCTTTTACCCTGAATTTGAAAATCAATGTCTGGACAGAGCCTGGCTTTATTCCGCTTAAAAAGTCCTTGTTCTGGATTGGCTCAAACTGGCTGCCAAGGTCAATGCTGCCGTTCAAATCCGGAATCACATAATTTATCGCATTGTTCTTTACAGTCACTGCAAGGCTTGCAAAATCACCCGCATTAATATTGGCAGGCAAAAAGTTCGTGCCTGTCACGCTGATTGCATAGGCCGGCTCTATCACCTCTGCAAAAG
>JAQTPU010000056.1 GCA_028712575.1 Candidatus Iainarchaeum sp. | reverse complement strand
AAAGGGGCCCCTCAATCCAATCAGGTCCCCTTTTGCAAGCGAGTGCATTCTTTTGGATGTGTTTCCCACGGCATTTACAGTAAGTTCAATTGAGGCTTTCTTGTAGGGGCTTGAGGAAATGCTTATGGGCATCTCCCCGAATCCGAAAACAGAAACCATCATGAATTTTCCCGGGACAAAATTGAACAATTTTTTTTTGCCGAGGTATTTCACAGTAAAGGTTTTCAAAGAGGGGGTTTCTTCCTTGACGCGGGTTATTTCCGCAAGGTCCGGCTTCATCGGGGATTCGAGTTCGTTCATTATTTTCCACCGCTTTGGATTGTTTCTGCAATTCCTGCCAGAGAAATTTTTACCGGGCAGGCTTCTATGCAGCGCCCGCAGCCCACGCACAGATGAATGCCGTGGTGCTGCTTGAAATATGACAATTTGTGCATTACGAACTGCCTTAAGCGCGATTTTCTTGAACTGCGGAAAATTCCGCCGTGCACCTTTGTAAACTGCTGGAGCTGGCAGGAATCCCACTCCCTGAAGCGCTCGGAGCTTTTCTCACCCGGCAGGAAATAATCCTCGTTTGTAAAGCAGTAGCAGGTGGGGCATATCTGGGTGCAGGAAGAGCAGCTAAGGCACCTTTCGGATTCCTTTTCCCATACGGGGTTTTCAAAATTTTTTTCCATTATGTGCTCAAGGTTGTTTGTTTCAAGCGAAAGGGAACAGGCCTCCTTTGGGGGGGTTTTTTTTTCTTTTGTCTCTTCCAGGAATTTTTTTGAATAGAGCTTTTCCCATTCTGGCGAGCCTATTTCAACGAAAAAACCGTCTTTTTTTTCCCAGAGGAACAAGTCAAAAAAATCCGGCCTGTCTGTCCCGAGGCTTGCGCAGAAACAGTTTTTTCCTGGCTTTTGGCATTCAATGCCTATTTTCAGCGTCGTGTTTTTCTTGTTCCTGTAAAGCATGTCGTAACCGTAAAAATCGAGGAAAAGCCTGTCAAGCGCGTCAAGCGCGTGCAAATCACAGGAACGCAGGCCGAACAAAACCCTGTGCCTGTGCTTTATTGTTTCGTGGATGCGGCAGGATTTTTTCACGGGTTCGAAAAGGAATTCCCTCTCCCTGTTCGGAAGAAAAAACTTTTTTGCCGAAAAAAATGTCCTCGAGCCGAGAAAAATATTTTCTGCGTTTTCTTCGGAAAGCTCTTCAAAGCAGGTTGCGCCGCTGGAATTGACCAAAGGCACTATCACCTGCAGGCCTTTTTCTTCCTGCAGGAACCGCAGGTAAGGCGCAAGATTTTTTTTAGCGAGAAAATAACCCAATCAAAATCACTTTTTTTATTTTAATATTTCAAGGCCGGGAAGTGTTTCTCCTGAAAGGCATTCAAGAAGCGCTTTTCCGGCAAGGGAAACATGGTAAAAATCATGCATTGAAAAGCCGAGCGCCTGTATTGCAGTTTCTGTGTCTCCGCCCCCGAGAATGCCTGTTTTTTTTGTTTTTTTGAATTCGGAAAAAATTTCCTTTGTGCCTTCCGCAAACTGCTTTTTTTCAAACACCCCGAGGGGGCCGTTGAAAACAAAAAAATCCGCGTCTTCAATGTGCTTTTTCATCGAGGAAATTGTTTTTTTTCCTATGTCCATTATCATGCTTTCGCTGGGAAGTTTCACTGCGGGAATTTCCCTTCTCTTTCCTTTTTCATCGAGCGCAACGTCGAGCGGCGGAAAAATTTTTCCGGGAAATTTTTGCATTGCCTCTGCCGCCTCCGGAACAAGCTTGTCAAGGCCTTTTTCTGAAAAAAAAGCGTCCCTTTCTCCCAAAGAAAGCCCCCCTGCCTTCAAAAAAAGCTCTCCAAGCAGGCCTCCTAAAAGGATTTTTTCCGCCCTGTTGTTCTGCAGCAGGAATCCAATCATTTTCAGCGAATCCCCGATTTTTGCCCCGCCGAGGATAAAAAGCCTTTTTTTTGGTTCCGCAGAACCGAATTTTTCAAGCGCATCCAGTTCTTTTTCAAGCTGCGGGCCTGCAAAGCAGGGCAGCAGCGGCGCGAAGCCGACAACGGACGCATGCGGCCTGTGGGAAACGCTTAATGCATCCTCGACAAAAAAATCGGAAACAGAGGCAATTTTTTGTATCCAGGGGCTTTTTGCATGCTCTTCGGGGCTTTTTTCTACTGCCTCGTCTTCCTGGAAGCGCGTGTTGTCAAGCAGGACTGCCTCCCCGTCCTTGAGGTTTTTAATTGCGGAAACAAAGTCTTCCTGCCATCCGCAGAAAGAAATTTTTTTTCCTGAAATGCCTGCAAGGGCTTTTGCGTGCTGTTCAAGGGGAATGAAATCGCCATCGCCCTTTCTTCCCTGGTGGGAGAGAAGCGCAAGGCGCGCGCCTTTTTTTGAAAGCCCTGCAACTGTTTTTGCATGTTCGCGCAGGCGCGCGGAAACAACAATTTTTCCTTTTTCCACGGGCGAATTCAGGTCAAGCCTTACAGCAAGGGTTTTTCCCTTTACTGCCTGCGGGGAAATAAATTTATATGCCATTAAAACCATTATCAGGAAAGGCAAAAGAAATTAAATTCGTTTCCCTGCGCAAAAATTGCCCGAATGCCGCTTCCTGACCGAACAGCAGGATTTTTATTCAAGAACAGACAAATAGATTGTTACAAAAGGCTTCACTGATTGAAAATGCAAAGGCAGATTCCGGAATTAAATTTGGCGTACCTGAAGGGAATGACTGATTCTTTCGGGTTGTTTCAGCACGCAAAATTCGAAAGGCCGAACAAAAAAACAGGTTATGCCCTGGATGACAATGCAAGGGCGCTTATTGTCGCAATCGAATTCGAAGAGTTCGAGCTGGCGAAAAAATACCTCGATTTTATAAAATTCTGCCAGCACAGCAGCGGAATGTTCCATAACAAAATTTCCTACAGGCGCGAGAAGCGCCATGCCCCAGACATTGGCGACTGCTTCGGCAGGACAATCTGGGCCTGCGGATATGCAATGCAGTCAAAGGCGCCAGAAGATGTGAAGAGGGGCTGCGCGGAAATTTTTGAAAAGGCGAAAAGGTTTTTTCCGCAAATCCACGACCCGAAAACAGCGGCCTACTGCCTGCTCGGCTGCACCTGTTATTTGCGGGCGAAAGATGCGCCCGGGGAATTCCTTGGGAAGCAGGTGAATTATTTTGCAAAAAAAATAATCAGGAGCTACAGGAGGCATTCAAGGGAGAACTGGCGCTGGTTTGAAAACATTTTGAGCTATTGCAATGCAAAAATCCCGCATTCGCTTTTCGAGGCTTATGGTGTTACGGGAAAAAGGGAATTCCTGGACACTGCAATTGAATCGTTTGATTTTTTGGCAAAAAAAACTTTTATGGGCGGCTGCTTCGTGCCCATAGGGCAGGCTGGCTGGTGCACTCCGGACGGTTTCAGGAGCTTTTTCGACCAGCAGCCGATTGAAGCCGGAACAATGACTGAAGCGGCAATTTCGGCTTACAATGCGACAAAAGACCAGAAGTACAGGGAAATGGCATCGGATTCTTTTGAATGGTTTTTCGGGAAAAACCTTACAAGCGAAGTGCTTTACAACCCAAAAACGCACGGCATCTTTGACGGGATAGCGGCGAATACAATCAACGAGAACCAGGGTGCCGAATCGATTCTTGCATACCTTATTGCAGGGGCCGCGCTTAAAAAAAGCCCCGCAAAAAATTAAATATCCGGATTGAGCTGTATTACCATGGCTGAATTGAGAAAAGACTATTTGAGGAACAGGTGGGTAATAATCGTGCCTGAAAGGGCAAAAAGGCCCATTGATTTCAAGAAAAGCCTTGAGCCGGAAGACGGGGAGCCTGAAAAAAAATGCTTTTTCTGCCAGGGAAACGAGCACCTGACGCCTGCGGAGATAATGCGCATAGAAAAAAACGGGAAATGGGAAATGCGCGTCTTTCCCAACAAGTATCCGGCTGTTGACATCAAAGGGGATTCCGAAATAAGCCAGGAGGACTCTTTTTTTGCAAAAGCCCATGCTTACGGCCATCATGAGGTGATTGTTGAAACTCCGAGGCACGGCGAAACAATGGCGGATTTTTCAGAGGGAAAAATAAAAAAGGCCCTTGAATTGTACATAAGCAGGATAAAGTCATTGAGCGCTGACCCGAAAATAAAGCAGGTTGCTGTTTTCAAGAACGAGGGAAAGGAGGCCGGGGCCTCTTTGAGGCATACGCACACGCAGATAATTGCATACAACAGGCTTGCGGAAACAGTCGACAATGAGGAAAATGCCGCAATTGAATATGAAAAAAAGCACGGCAAGTGCCCTTACTGCGAAATAATCAAGGCAGAGAAAAAGGGGCCGCGCCTGATAATGGACACAAAGAATGCGGTTGCATTCGCGCCTTATGCCTCAAGGTTCGCCTTTGAAGTCAAAATTTTTCCCAAAAGGCATGTTTCAAGCATTGTTGATTTTTCAGGCGGGGAACTCAAGGATTATGCAAAAATAATGAAAAGGATTTTTTCACGGCTGAAAACACTGAATGCGCCCTATAATATGTACCTGCACAATGCAACGCAGGGCAAGGACATGCACTGCCATGTGAAAATAAATCCGAGGCTTTTGTCCTGGGGCGGTTTTGAATATGCGACGGGCTGCGTAATAAACACTGTGCCTCCGGAAGAGGCCGCAAGGTTTTACAGGGGCCTGTTTTAGGCGGAATTCCCGGGGGATGGGAATGGATTTGGAAAATATTTTCAAGGCATATGACATAAGGGGAATTTTTCCCGGACAGCTTGACGAAACTGTTGCAGAGCGCCTGGGAAGGGCGATTGTTGTTTTTTTCAATGCAAAAAAAATCGGGGTTGCAAGGGACATGAGGCTTGGCAGCCCGGAACTTCAGGCTGCGCTCGTAAAAGGGATAACTGAGCAGGGCTGCGATGCCGTTGATTTCGGCCTGTGCTCGACCGACGAATATTATTTCTGCATTTCAAAAACAAACCTGGCTGCCGGCGCAATGGTGACTGCCTCGCATAATCCGAAGCAGTACAACGGCTTCAAGATAACAGGAAAAAAGGCCTCTCCCATAGGGGAGGAAACAGGCCTGCTTGAGATAAAGAGGCTTGTTGCGGAAAACTCCTTTCCAAGGGCAAGGAGGGCTGGAAAAGTGGAAAAAAAGGACATGCTTGCCGCCTTCCAGAAAATGTGCCTGGCTTTTGTCGGGAAAAAAAATTTCAAAAAAATGCGCGTTGCAGTTGATTTCGGGAACGGCATGGCTTCGCAGACCGCAATGGGGGCATTCAAAAAACTGCCGGTAAAAATAATTCCTGTCTGTTACGGCCTTGACGGGGGCTTTCCGAACCATGAGGCGAATCCGCTCGTCCCGGAGAACAGGAAACTGATTGAGGAAACAGTGGCTGCGGAAAAAGCCGATTTGGGAATTGCGTTTGACGGCGATGCCGACAGGTGCTTTTTCATTGACGACAGGGGCAGGTTTGTTCCCGGGGATTTCATAACAGGGCTGCTTGCAAAAAACATCCTGCAGAAAAAAAAAGGCCTTGTCCTTTTTGATTTGCGCTGCAGCAAATTTGTGCCGCGGACAATAGAAAAAAGCGGGGGAAAATGGAAAATGTGCAGGGTGGGGCACAGTTTCATCAAGCAGGAAATGAAAAAAACTGGCGCGGTTTTTGCCGGCGAATTGAGCGGGCATTATTATTACAAGTTCAGGAAAGAGGGCTATGTTTCCGACAACGGCCTTATTCCCGCGCTTCAGATTATGGAACTGCTTTCCATTGAGGGGAAAAAATTGTCGGAATTAATCTGCGTGGCTGAAAAAGAATTTTTTGTCAGCGGTGAAATCAACTCTGAAGTCCCGGACAAGGCCGCAAAAATGAAGGAGCTTGAGGGGCATTACAGGCCTG
>JAQTPU010000055.1 GCA_028712575.1 Candidatus Iainarchaeum sp. | reverse complement strand
CAATTGCGCTTGTTGAAAAACTCGGCGGAGAAGTAAAAAGCCTTTTTTTCCTCATAGAACTTGAATTCCTCAAGGGCAGGGAAGGATTAAAAGGAAAGGATGTTTTTTCACTGATAAAATATGGCAAAGAATAATTCCCCGGAAGTGGTGTTAGTCGGCTCGATAGGCCTCGATTCGATTGAAACTCCTTTTGGAAAAGTTGAAAACGCGCTGGGAGGCAGCGCCTCCTATGCAAGCCTTGCAGCGGGCTTTTTTGCAAGGCCTGGCATTGTAAGCATCATAGGCTGGGATTTCCCTGAAAAACACATTGCCTTTTTCAAGTCAAAAGGAATCGACACAAGCGGCATTGAAAAAAGTGAAAAAGCGACTTTTCACTGGGAAGGAAAATACGGCTTTGACATAAATGCCGCGGAAACCCTCAAAACAGAGCTTAATTCCCTGCTTGATTTCAGCCCAAAGCTTCCGGAAGAATACAGAAGCGCGGATTTTTTGTTTCTCGGGAATATCGACCCTGAATTGCAGCTGAACGTGCTTTCCCAAATGAAAAAAAAGCCGAAGCTCGTTATTGCTGACACAATGAATTACTGGATAAAAAGCAAGCGCGGAAAAGTCCTTGAAGTTGTGAAGGCTGCGGACATCTGCCTCATGAATGATGCAGAGGCAAGGCAGCTGTTCAGCACGCCAAACCTCGTGCTTGCCGCAAAAAAAATCCTGGAACTTGATTCTAAATTTGCAATAATAAAAAAAGGGGAGCACGGCTGCCTGTTGTTTTCAAAAAATTCGCATTTCTCTGCGCCAGGCTATCCGCTTGAAAATATCACAGACCCGACAGGCTGCGGGGACAGCTTCGGCGGCGCCCTTATCGGATACTTGGCAAAAACAAAAGACTTCTCGGAAAAAAACTTCAGGAAGGCAATAATAACAGCCTCGGCAATAGCCTCTTTCAATGCGGAAGACTTCTCATTAAACAGGATGGGCAGGCTGAAAAAAACAGAAATAACAAACAGGATAAAAGAATTCAAAAAAATCACAAAATTTTAAAAACAACAAATGCCAAAAAACAATTGAAAAGGTTTAAATTGCAGAAAAAACATTCCAATAGCATTATGAACAACGCATTCTTGTTTCCAAGAACAACAAAAATAATTCCCACACTGATTTTATTGGCAATCATTGCAACCAGCGCCGGCGCACAAACATGCGTAAACCTGCCAACACTAATGACACACATCACGGACTGGAAAACAGGCAACATTGCAATGCCTGCACTGATTCAAAAAATAACTGACTGGAAAGCGGGAACAAACTGCACACCGCAAGGCGGAGGCCTGACACCCGTGGCACGCTGGGACATGGTGCCATACCAGCGCATCAATGCGGGAGAAACACTGAACCTCGGAGTAATCGCCTTCTCAAAAAACGGCATAGAAAAAATAGAATTCAGCATCACAGGGCAGGGATATTCTGGAGGGACAAAAACAGCGACAACAATGGCATTAAACCCGCAAACAAACGTATGGGAATACTGGGTGCCGTTAAGCGCAAACGAATTCAGTTCAGACGGCACAATCACAATTGAAGCAACAGCCACGGGAAAAGACGGGGGAATAAGGAATAAAACAACGGGCGGAGGGGGCTTAGGATTGGACGCACTGACCTTTAATGTCAATCCAAACAACGGATTGCCGCAGCCAGCAGCCTGGGTGGATATAAGAGGAAATGACGAGACAGGGGCAGTAAATGACAGTGCAAAGCCTTTCAGGACAATCGGAAGGGCAGTGGACGGAATAAGGCTCTGGAAACAGTCAAATGGATATGCAAATAATTCAGACGGAGGAATAGTGCGCTTAAATCCCGGGGACCACAATATGGAAAACGGAAGAATCTGGTCTGAAATTCCAATGGAAAACGAATGGGTGACAATAACAACTGCCGCAGGAGGCAATAAAGCAAACACAAGCCTGCGGAACGGAAACGGCGGGACTCCCAGGCTGAAACTTTTAAAAATCGAAGGCATTACCCTGAAAAGCTCTGCAACCAACAATTTTGCTGTTTATAACCAGCTTGCCAATGCAAGCATCTGGATAGACAAAAGCGACCTTATCGGGCCTGGCAGATATGTTGAAGCGGGCTACACAATAATGCTTGGGCCAAACCAAAGCCTGTATTATACTGATGATTATTTTACTGCCCTCGATTTTGCAGTTGCAGGCGCAAAAATAGCGCGCAATGTCACAATCGAACACATAGGGGAGGATGCATTCAGGCAGACTTCGCTGATTGCAAATTCAAGGGCAGATGACCTAAGCCCGGACATTGCAGACCTTGCAGGCGCGGTATACACTGCCCATGGCCATCCGAGCGGCCATGAAAATGTAATCGAAAAAACAGGCGCTTTCAGCAATTACACCTGGGCCGCAAGAGACAGGGTTTATACAGGCACTACCTGGGCAAATGACAATTGCAGTGTCGGAGGAAAAATATCAAGCGATGCAATCTGGATTCTGCCGGACAACTGCTCGAACGGAAGGGGAAGAGTCTGGGCAAGCCCTGACGGGGATATTGACGCAACGCTCTGGACAAACGGGCATTCTGACGGGCTTCAATGGTGGGGCCCGGGAAGCAATTCGCAGTGCTCAAGCCTTGAAAACACAATTGTTTATAACACGCGCATTACAAACGCAAAATACCAATTGATGTGGACAGACGGATTTGAAACCTGCACAGAAGCGGCTGGAATTGCATTTGTCAACAATTACCTCGAAGGATATTCCGTGTTCACATGGGCAAGGCCAGCCCAGCAATTATTATGGTGGCAAAATTCGATTAAAGCAGACCGCATTTATATAAGGCAATACAGCATTCCGAATTTTTCCGGAACAGGAAACCTAATTAACGGCCCGTTGATTGATTTAAGCGGCGGGACAATAGATTATAGCGGCTGGGCATACAACCACTACACTTTCACAGGCTACACTCCGAATGGCACTGCAATATCGCCGGGCAACCCGAGCTTTACAGGAGCAGCCGGCATTGATTCTTACGGCAGGCCCCTTCCAAATTCGCCCTTGATAGGAAAAGTAAGCACAATAGTCGTGCCTGCAGATGCAGAAGGCAGTTTAAGGAACACTTCAGGCACAAGCATCGGGGCATACGAATATGCCGGCCAGTAAATGATATGTTTTAAATATTTTTCCAGATTTTATAACTGCCGAGAAAAACATTGAAGTGAAAAAAAATGATTGGAATAATAGGCGGTTCAGGCTTGGAAGACCCGCGCATAATAAAGGATTTTGAGGAAAAAGAAATTCCAACCCCTTTCGGAAAGCCTTCAGACAAAATCGTCCTCGGCAAAATAGAAAAAACAGGCGTTGCAATTGTTTCAAGGCACGGAAAAAAACATTCAATCAATCCGACAAACGTCCCCTACAAGGCAAACATCTGGGCGCTGAAAGAGCTTGGCTGCACGCACATCCTTGCAACAACCGCCTGCGGAAGCCTGCGCGAGAAAATACGGCCAGGCCAGATAATTTTCCCCGACCAGTTCATTGATTTTACAAAAAAACGGGGATACACTTTTTTTGATTCTGAAAAAGTAATGCACATTCCACTGGCCGACCCTTTCTGCCACTGCCTAAGCAAAATGCTTGCAAAGACAGCAAAAGAGCTCGGACTGGAATTTCATGAAAAGGGGACAATCATTACAATCGAAGGCCCGAGATTCAGCACAAGGGCTGAAAGCAAAATGTTCAGGATGCTCGGCGCAGACATAGTGAACATGAGCACTGTTCCGGAAGTGATTCTTGCGCGCGAACTCGGAATATGCTACCAGAGCATTGCAATGGCGACCGATTATGACTGCTGGAAGGGCGCGGAAACAGTCGACATTGAAACAGTTATGAAAGCAATGGCAAAAAACTCGGAAAATGTAAAAAAGCTGATTGCCAAAACAATCCCAAAAATTCCCGCGAAAAAAAGCTGCGAATGCGAAGAGCATGCGAAAAAAGCAGGAATATGATTTTACTGCTCAAGGTCCGTGCTTGTGCTTGAAAGAAGCTTTATCCCCTCTTCACCTATGGTATACGGAATAAGGCCCTTTACCTGCTTTGCGCTCCTGATTTTGAGGATTTCCGCCGCATTCATCCTCTTGTTCCTTATTTTTATATTGTAGAAAACAAGCACAACATCCGCAAGGAATTCATCTATTCCCTGGGGACTGTAGACCGTGGGATCCTGCGTTGTTTCTGAAATGACAAAACTGACGCAATTGTATGACTCAAGCATGTCGAAAAGTTCCTTTACATAGCGCCTGAATTTCTGTTCTGATTCGAAGGTAACAGAAAGAGCGGAAAGCGAGTCGATTACAAGCCTGTCCGGAGTGAACGGAAGCTCAAGCTCCGCAACCTCAATCATCAATTCACCCGTCTGCCTTTCAAGCATCGCCTCAACTGTTTTTGCAACTTTCAACGGGTCAAATTTTATTATTGCAAAATTCCCCTTTTTCTCAAGTGGCGCAACATCCCAGCCGTAATTGGTTTTCATGTGCTTTTTTATTTTTTCAGGCTCTTCCTCAAAGGAAAGGTAAATGCACTTCTCGCCGGCAAGCGCGCTCTCAAAAATCGACTGGAAGCAGAAAGTCGTCTTTCCAGTCCCTGCGCCCCCGGCAATAAGCACAATGCTGCCCCTTTCCAGGCCATGGCTTGAAATAAGCTTGTCAAAGGCATCAACCCGTATTGGAAGAAGTTCAAACTGCTTTTCTTCCCTGGCTTCGTTCGGCTTGATTATCCTGTGCTTTTCCCTGATGCTGACGGGCTCGTGCTCTATTTCACTGGCAATATCCTCTTTTTTCAGGGATTTTTTTGCCTTTTGCTTTTCTTCGGCGCGTTTTCCAAAAAGATTCATAATAAAAACCAGGCAAATAACAGATAGGTTATTTTACTCTTTTTTAATATTTAATTGTTTCTCCGTGTCCGCAAGCTCCAGTTTCAGCTCATTCAGCTTTTTCCTGTAGGCTTCCTCTGAAATAGACCTCTCATTGAAATACTTGTTCTGCAGAAAAACAACTTCCCTGTCCAAATAATCCCTTTTCTGCTTAAGGCCTTTTTTCGAAGAAGCCTTTTTTGCAAAAAACCAGGCCAGTGCAATCGCGCAAATAACAGCCAAAAGGGCCGGAACCCAGATTGCCTGCTGCCCAAGCCCTAACCAGAAGCTCTGCTCGACAAAAAAACCGAATTTTTCAGCGCCTGTATTCCCAAAACCGTCTGTTATTGCAATTGACAATTCGTGAGGGCCGAGGTCGCCTTCCCCGAAAACCATTTCAGCCGAAAATTTTGTGCCTGAAATTTTTGAAAAAACCAATTTTTTGGCATTGAATTCCGCATCAATTACCGGGCCCTCCAGGGGCTTTCCGTCGCCATACGCCGCATCTATCACAAAAACAGCAGGCACTCCGGCTTCAATCCTGCCTGTTTTCAGCTCCAGGACAGAAATGGAAATCGAAGCAGTTTCAATTGAAAAGTTTTTGGAAAGCTGGCCCCTGTATTTTCCGTCCGAGCTTACTGCGACAACATACAAAGTCCAGTCCTTTTCCGCATAATCCGACGGCATCAAAAAACTGCCCTTGAAAATTCCCTGTGCGGAATCAGCAGGCGCCAGAAAAGCCCTTGAACCTTTGGGAACCCAGAAAAAAATGTTTGCATCAGGAACAGGCACATTGTTAAAAGTCGCCTGCACAGTGAAATCGACAAGCTGGTTCCTTTTGATTGTGCCTGTCGCGGGAGTAAGCAGGTCAAGGGCAAGCAAAACCGTCTTTTCATCAGGCGAAAGAAATGCATTCGTGGAATTCCCGTCTTTTGAATCTGAAAAAGAAAACTGCCAGTTCC
>JAQTPU010000054.1 GCA_028712575.1 Candidatus Iainarchaeum sp. | reverse complement strand
CAGCAATGCCTTGTTTGACACTTTTATGAAAAATTTTAATCCAAGGTTTTTCATTATTTTGTATCCAAGCGCAATCAATTCAAAATCAGCAAGAATAGAAGCGCTGCCGATAATGTCAGCATCTGCCTGTGTAAATGAACGATACCTTTTGGCTCCTGGGCGGTCATACCTGTAAACAGGCCCAATCTGGTATCTCTTGAATGGCTTTATCAATTGCGGATTTGAAGCCACTACGCGTGCAAGCGGAACTGTCAAATCAAACCTTAATCCGAGTTCCCTGTCTGATTTGTCCTTGAAATAATAAATTTCCTCTTTTATTGCTTCTCCTGCACTGCCTTTTGCAGCAAGCAATTCAAAATCCTCTACTATTGGTGTTTCCAAGGGTTCAAAACCGTAGGCTTCAAATTCGCGCCTGATTTTGTCTTCTATTGCCTGCTTTTTCTTTGCCTGTTCAGGCAAAAAATCTCTCATTCCTCTTACTGTCTGAAACTTCATTTTAATCACTATTGTTTGTTGTATAATTTAAGGTTTCTTTTTCTTTTGGGAAACTTGCACTTTTCTTTTTCTTTCGAAAAGAAAAAGAAAAGGGGAGGGCCGCGACCGGGATTCGGACCCGGCTCGAAAGCTCCACAGGCTTCCATGCTACCAATGCACCATCGCAGCCATTTTTTTTGGTTTGAATAGTCTGATGAATAGGGAGTGAAAAAATTCTTATAATTAAGCAGGTCTCCAGAATTAGGAAAATTATTGATGCAAATGAAGTAAATTCCTTCTCATGGTTATCAGATAAAATACTTGCTTCAGGATGTTTTTAAAAAGCTTCCATTATGGCTTATTCCGCGAGTTTTGCGCATTCCATTATGCTTTTCACATACTTGTCTGCTTCGGAATATGGAATGATTTTTTGGCTGTTCCAGAATTCCAGGAGTGATTCCCGGCTTCTGCCTGCTGCAACCAGCATCCTTGTTTTTTCACTTGGAGGGGCTGCTTTGAATGAATTGATTTTTTGCACTTCGCTTGCAGCATACCTGTACCAGGCTGTCCTCACTTTATAATAATCCGCAAGGCTTGGTTTTGCATTGTTTGAAAAATCGTATTTTTTTTCTTTTTTAAGGAAGCCTTTTGCCTTGAGCATTCCAATCATTGCACTGCTTATCGGCAGGCCGTTGACAGTTTCTTCAGGCAGGACAGTCCCTGCATTGGAGGGCAGTCTTTGTTCTGCAATAAGCCTTGCCCTTGTGCCAAAAATAAGTTCTGCCATTAGAATTTTTTTTGTAATAATGCCTCTTACAGGGTCTGTTTTCGGTTTGGGCATTTCCCGCAGTTTTTTCTTCCAGGGAACCATTCTTGCCTCTGCCATCTGCCTTGCAATCATTTCCTCGGGAATTCTCGGTGTTGGCCTTAAGGCGCTTCTTGTTTCAGGTTCCCTGCAGCCCTTTGCGCCAAGAACAAGCCCTAATCCCAAACCGGTTTTTTTCAAAAAACCTCTTCTTGTAACCCTGCCGGCCATTCAATCACTTTTAATTAATGGCTGTTTCAGTATAAATTTTTTTGCATTGACTATAAACAATTAAATTCTTATAATTCCAATTATTATCTGGTTGTTTATGGGCTTTTTTGATGCTTTGTTCGGTTTCTTTGACCCTCTGCGAAACTGGTTTTTTCCAAGGGAACAGTTCAGGCAGATGAACAGGCAGGGCATTGGCGCGGGCGCAAGGAATTTTGCAGGCACTGCCTGGAACGAGCAAAGGTTCAGGTCAATGGTGCGGCGCGGCCAGAAAATGCATGCAAGAAGGCCAATTGGCTCAAACCCTGAAATGCCGAGAAGCAGCGCAGGAAGAATCCCTTTTCATAAAATCAGGCCGGCTGCAATGCTCCGCCCGGCTTCAAGGCTCGGCCCCAGGGGTTTTTTTTCAGGCCATAGAAACACGCCGCTTTTTCCAGTGCACAGGATGCAGCGCATGAGAAAAAGAATGTGACCGTTCATGAAGGAAATTGAAGAACTGCGGAATGAAATAAAGAAACTGCATGAAAGGAATTCCCGGGTTGAAGCAGACAAGGCCTGGGAAACAAGCTGGACAAGAAAAATAGTGATTTTTGCCCTGACTTACTGTGCAATTTCAATTTATTTTTTTGCAGCCGGGCTTCCCGCGCCCCTGGTTAATTCTTTTGTTCCCGCACTCGCTTTTGTTATTTCCACGTTAAGCATGCCGTTCTTCAAAAAGCAATGGATAAAAAATTTTTACAAAAAATAGCGCTGTATTCAGCACGATTTTTCCATTCCAAAGTCCCAAGTGAAGCTATTAAAAGATTTGTTGGAGAAGAATTATTTGCCAAAAAGAGAAGACAGATTGGCAACAATCAACAAACTTGCGGGAGTCGAATAGCGGTCAATTTCGCCGGCTTCAGGAGCCGGTCCCTTAGTGGGTACGGGGGTTCAAATCCTCCCTCCCGCATTGTTTTTTCTTTTTTAAATAAGTTTTAAATTGCTTTGTGAATATATTCCAGATATGAAGAAAAAAAAAGTATTAACAGAAAATAGTGTTTCTCGGGTTAAGGTTGGCAGGCCAATTTTTCCGGGGCTGACAAAAGCCCATATGGTTTATTCTCCAGAGGACCTTACAAAAAAGTTTTCTTTATACCGTGTCGGAAAGGTTTATTGGAAAAAAGAAACAGGCGTGAAACCGCGGACAGTTTTTCTTAGGCAAGTTGCCAAAAATAATTTGGGCCGCGCAAATGAAATAATTTCAATAGCCCGCGATTTGAGGAAACTTGGGCTCCCGGTGCCGCACCAGGGTTTAGTTGATGTTCCAGGGCGATTGTCAACAAAGTATTACATTGCGACAGAGGCTTTTTTTAAAGGCAGGGGGCGCTCAAAAATAGTGCCGTTTAACAAGCCTTTTTTCGGGATTTTCGCGCAACCATATCCAACATTGCTGCGAAGGCTGTCCCTGCACAAGAATGAAGCCGTGATAAAAGAGCTTGCTTCCTGTGTAGTGAAAATTGTTAATTCAGGTTTTTCAATACACGGCCTTGATGTGTTTGGCTTATACAAAAAGAAGGATGGCACTTTGGGTTTGGTTATCCATGATTTGGAGGCAATATCACATCCTAACAAAGCAGAGTGGCCTTTAAGTGCAGCAATGGGCCTGAAAAAAGTTTATTTAGAAGCAGCAACTGTCTGGAGTCCAGCAAGGCATTTGTCCGGCTTGAAATTAAAAGATCCAAGATTAAAACTTTTTTGGGGCACAATAATGGAGCAACTTGCAGAGCCAGTAAACAAAGAATTGGACTTTGCATGGAGCCTTTCAGGGAGCGCATACTGACTATAGTTTCAACGAGTGCATCAATTTATTTGCGCTCAATTGCCAATCAGTTGGCTGGGTTCAAAAATACTTAATTACTTTTTCCATGCTTTTTCCATGTTTTTTAGCCCTTCTTTGTAGTCTTCTTGTGTCAATGGGTTTGCAATGTTTCTTTTGTTCAGCTCGTCCATCATTTCCCAAAGACTAATGCCAGCAATCTCTGCTGCTTTGGCAGTGCCTGCCCTGCCTGCCTGATATTCCCGCACGGCTTTTTCAAGGGAATATTGCTTTGCGCCTAAAGCAAATATTTTTCTAAGCGCTTTTGTTTTGTCTGTTTTTTCTTCTTTTGCTATCTGCTCAAGCATAGTTGTTTCTTCTTTTTGGAATCTTGCGGAAATTATTTCAGCTTTCATTTTTGCCCTCCTTTAGTTTTTCTATTTTATTAAAAGCATCGTGAACAGCTTTTTTCCTTGCGGAAAAAACCTGGGAAAATCATCAACCCGGGTCGCTATTGCTTCGCAATAGCGAATGACCCCACTGGGATTGAAGAGCCTTTTTTCTTCCGAAAAAAGCCTCGGGAAACCATCAACTGGGGCAACCATTTCGCGCTGCTCAATGGTTGATGACCCCACTGGGATTTGAACCCAGGCTACAAGCTCGTTGCAACTTTTTAATTTAATTTTAAAATTCACTGTGAGCGGAACGAACTCCAGTTTGCCGAAGGCAAACTGTTTCTTTTCCAAGGTTTTCTTTGCCCTGCAAAGAAAAGCTTCCGCAAGCTTGAGTACTATCCAGGCTATACTATGGGGCCCTGAATAATATTTTTGATTAGTACATATTTATCAATCTTTTTTGTTTGCTGGAGAATGCGCTTCTTTTTCTTTTGGGAAACTTACACTTTTCTTTTTCTTGTGAAGAAAAAGAAAAGGGGAGAATTAAAATTGTCTAATTTTGTGTTGCAGGCTGATTGTTGTCTTCTTTTGGAATTGCCCTGTCAAGAATGAGGCAGTAAGCAGCTCCCAGGTTGCTTATTATGAGGAAAAGGATTTGGCTTATTCCAATCAGGATTAGTGCTGCCATGAACCAGAAAAAAGGCTCTAATTGCTGGATTATCGGCATTTTTTTTATCATTTGTATTATCTGGCTTTGGTTTATTCCCGCGTTTTGGAGTGCGCTTTCCTGGTTTTGGGCTATTTGCGCTATTAATTGTGCCCTGTAAACAGGGCTTTGGATTTGCTGTTTTATTGCGTCTGTTGCTGTTACAAATGCAATTATGTCCGGGTCTTGCTTTGCCCTTAATTTTTCAAATGCCTGGTTTCCGGTCATCTGGTCCAGTGTCTGGCTTTGCTGGAGAATAATTCCGTCGGCTATTTGCTCCGAGATTTTTGAAGTTGCAAGCCCGGCCATTCCTGTTGCGTTCTCCCCGATTGTCAATTCCACAAAATCGTATTCCATTTGCGTTGCCATCTGCTGGTTTTTTGGCAGGATTGTTGCGGCGCTGAAAACAAGTATTCCCAGTGCGATTATCATTGCGCCTTTGTTTATTGAGGAGCCTGTCCCGCGGAAAGTGGCGAATTTTTTGAGTTCCTTGAATGCTATTTTTGAATAGTACATTGCAACCGGGAATGATGCTATTGCAAAAAGCGCCAGTATCAGGTAGTGCATCAGGTTCGGGAATGCAACGAGGGAAATAATCACTGCGATTGCCGCGGAAAGCGAGCAGATTGCAAGAGTTTCCATTGACTCGTTTTTTTTCATTGCAATTATTGCCGCGGCATAGGAAACAGGGGCTATAAAAACAAATCCGATGAATTCGGCCGCAAGGAGTTTTGCTATTGTAACTTTGTAGTTTTTTACGTCAAGAATCTGTGCAACGCTGATGCCGCTTGCATTAAGGAGAAAGGCCGAAATAATGATTGCAGCGGCAATTACTGCCGCAAAAATAATTGTTTTTTTGTCAATCTGCATTCAAACCAGTATTATTACTTCTTCTTCGTTTATAAAAATGCTGGTTTCTGTTTGTGAGACTAGTTTGCCTGTTTCTTCCTTCAGGACTGGATAGGCGTGAATGCAGTTGTTTTTCAATAATTCGCGCATTGCGATTTTTCTCTGGAATTCCGGCAATTTCAGTTTTTTTGCAATCCATCTTTCCGCAAAAGGCAGTGTGTCGTAATTTTCAGTTATGAATTCAAGAACCTGCCTTGCCCCTGCATTCCTTACTGGCTTCGGCTCTTCCAGAGCAAAAATTTCCGACTGCACAGATTCCCTTACAAGGCCTTTTCCGTTTGTTGCAAAAGGCTCTATTGCATAAGCGTGCCCTGCTTCAAGTTTTCTCGGGTCTGTTTTTGCAATATTTGGAATTGAAATTCCCGCATGCTGCTGGTATTCCCCGAGCTCGTGCCCTGTAAGATTTTGTATCGGATTAAATCCGAATCCTTTGATTGTTTTTTCATTTTCTTCCCCGATTTTGCCGATTGCGCTTCCGGCTTTTGCCTCTGCGAGCGCGTTTTCAAGTGCTTTTCCGCTTGCCTCGATAAGCTTTGAATGGTCATTGCTTAAATTAATTGAAAAAGCGGCATCTGCAATAAAACCGTCAATATGCGCGCTGAGGTCTATTTTCAAAAGGTCTTTTTCGTTCAAAACAGCCTTGTCATCAAGAGCTGGAGTG
>JAQTPU010000053.1 GCA_028712575.1 Candidatus Iainarchaeum sp. | reverse complement strand
CCTTTTTCATCGACCCATTTGCTGAAATCATCGCTGACAAGATATCCTTTCTGCCTGAAAAAATCATACGTAGCAGTCCCCGGATAAACCATTATGGGGAAGAACTGTGCAGTGTCGGGATTGATTTTTTTTGCAAGCTCTATTGTTGCCTTTATTGTTTCCGCATTATCCAGGGGATTTCCAATCATAAAACAGCCATGGACAAGAATTCCCGCTTTTTTTGCATTGCCCATGAATTTCAGCATTCCTCCGGGAGTTGTCGCTTTTCCTGCTGCATTTAAAACTTCCTGGCTTCCTGATTCAAAGCCAACGCAGAGAAGCCTGCAGCCTGCCTTTTTCATTAGCTTCAGGGTTTCGAGAGGGACGTCTGCGCGCGCATTGCAGCTCCAGGGAATTTTTATTCCTGATGCGATTTTTGCCCTGCAGAATTCTTCAACCCGTCCAGAATCTGCAGTGAAAGTGTCGTCTTCAATAAAAATTTCCTTTACCCCCTTGAAATTTCCCTTTATGTATTCCAGTTCTTCAATTACGTTTCCAATGCTTCTTTTCCTATACGAGCCTGTCTGCAGGTTCTGTGTCCAGTTGCAGAATTTGCAGTTGAAGGGGCAGCCCCTGCCAGTAATTATTGTTATTTCCGGCCAGCGGTTTGCGCTGTAAAAATATTTTTTGTAATCCAGGTGCTTTTTGTAAACCCTGCTTACGAAAGGCAGTTCATCAAGATTCTGTATTTTTTCACGCAGCTTGTTTGAAATAATCTTTTTTTTGCCCCTGCAAACAATTCCCCTTATTTTAAGCAGGTTTGCTTTTTTCTTTTCGAGTTCTTCCGCAATTTCCCTTAATGTATAGTCATATTCCTGGACACAGATTGCATCAATTGCACTGCTCATTTTCATTGTTTCAACAGGCAGGGCGCTTACATGCGGCCCAACCAAAACCCCGAAGCATGGAATTTCTTTTTTTATTCTCTCAAGAATTTTCACGTCATTATGGATGCTTGCAGTGCTTGTGTCAAGCACAACCATTTTTGGGGCAAAATCCTCTGCAATTTTCAGGACTTCGGCCTCTGTCAAGGGTTCTGCAGGCGCATCAACAAGCCTTACCTCATGGCCTGCCTCTTCAAGAACTCCGGTGGCATATGCAAGCCAGAGAGGATAATAAATCGTGCCGCCTTTTGTCACTGCCGGGCTTCTGGAAGAGCGGGAATACTTCGGAATAAAAGGGGGATTTAACATTAAAATTCGCATAAGATTCACTGTAACTTTTTACTTGCAGATTTTTTGCTTGAACCCTTCTGAACCGTTCTGCCTGCATAATTTTTCAGTTTCAATGTTTGCATGCATCAAATCGTCAAAGTCCCCCGCATCGAGCCATTTTCCTTTCAGGAATTCCGCGCGCAGGGATTTTTTCTGCAAATAATGCCTCTGCACATCAGTCACTTCTGTTTCTCCCCTTGCAGACGGCTTCAGTTTTCTTATTATTTCAAAAACATTTGAATTCATGAAATAAATCCCGATAATGATGTAGTTTGTTGGCGGGTCTTTCGGCTTTTCAATCACATCAATCACAGTGTTTCCCTTGAAGGCTGCAACTCCTGACTTCTGCGCCTCTTCCCGAGTTCCTTTGTAAAGGAGTATCTGCATTTCTTCCCTGTTCTTTTCAAATTCCTCGGCAAACTGCTTCAGTGATTCAAAAATAATATTGTCGCCGTTGATTGAAATGAACTTGTCTTTCCCGACAAAATCCTCTGCAAGCAAAATTGCGGAAGGAATTCCTCCGGCTTCATCCTGCACCCTGTAAGTGAATTTCACCCCAAAGTCTTTTCCGCTTCCCAGCAACTGGAAAATTGCGCCAGCATGATGCGTGCCTGTAATGACCAGAATGTCCTTTACTCCCGCGCTTTTGAGCATTTCAATGGGATAAAAAATCATGGGCTTGTTGTAAACAGGAAGTAAATGCTTATTCGAACAGAGAGTAAGGGGTTTTAACCGGCTGCCCGTACCACCCGCAAGTATCACGCCTTTAAGTGTCATGAAATTAGCCTCCTTTTGATGTCTAAATATTTATTGTATTTTCTATCAAGATAATTATTTGTATCGGAATATATCCAATCCATTATTTTCATGGTTTGAAATCTTCCTCGATATCTTAACGCGAAATGATTTTTAGATCGCCTATATTTTGTCAGTTTTGTTTTTTTTAATTTAACATAATTGATCAATTCTGTTTGAATTTCAAGTAACATTTCTTGTGTTCCAACTATTTGAAAGCATGGAGACTTATGTTTTTCATCGAACAGAAGGCTTCCGTCTCCTTCAAAAAATCCTTGGATAAATGCCCGCATTATTTCTTTGTTTTTTGCGTCTTTAATCAATTTAGGAAAGCTAAGGCTTTCAGTTTTGTTTTTACTCAGCCCGAACAATTTTAACCTGTTGACTATTTTTTGGCTAGTAATGTTCAAAACCACTTGTTCGTATTCTTTCCCTGTTTTTTTGAGAAATGTTTTTCTTGAATATGTCTTTCCATTGAATTTCAACAGTATCTTTATTTTGCCAATTATGTCTTGGTCTTTTTTTGCTATGGTCATACCAAATCGAAGGGCATTTCCATTTTCATTGATATAACCATCACTTGCCAGCCAACCTAAAACCCACGCATTCGTTGGGTTTAATTCATCAAAAAAATTATCGTCCACAAAATATTTTCTTTGCCAAAGTTTTCTGGTATTTTCTTTTGGTTTAAGGCTAAATTCCATCATTCTCTGGCTAATAACCCATTGGGAAATACCAAGCATTTTTGCAATCTCGTCTTGAGATTTATTATTCTCAAAATACTCTTTTTCAATAAACTCTTTGCTAATGTTGTATTTTTGCGGCATGCAATATATTGGTGCATTCAAACCAATAGTATTTTCGAAACCCCAGATTTCCGCATTTCCGCTATTGCCTGCGAACCCGCTTGAATAAACTATTTCAATCGCCTCGCTTTTTTCTTTTCTTTGATTGGTTTTCTAAATTTTTTATTTCCAATTTTATTTGGTAATAAAGATCAAATATCCATTTTCTTTCATCTTGCAGTGCCTTTTGGTTAATTATTAAATTTTGTCTTAAAAAATAAATTAGGACAATAACAATTACAAAAGGAATTGTGGACAATAACATGTATCCAACATCGTTGAGTTTTTGTAAATTGCTAATCAACATTGTCAATAATGCGCCAAACATTATGTATCCGATTCCAGATACAAACTTGGACAAAGATGTGTGTTCGTTATTGTTAAATTCTAGTTTTTTATCTAGCCAGATATCTAATTCTTTCCATTCAAAAAGACCATCCTGATATTTTTCTTTAAAATATTGTATAGTTTCATTGCTCATTGATTCACCAGCGGTTTCCACCATTTTTCGTTTTGTTTGTACCAGTCTGCTGTTTTCTTTAAGCCTGTTTCAAAGCTTGTTTTTGCTTTCCATCCAAGGCCTTTTTTTATTTTGTCGCAGTCAAGGCTGTATCTGAAATCATGCCCTAATCTGTCCGGAACCTTTTGAATCATTTCCTCTCCGCAGTTCATTTCTTTGAGGATTTTTTTTGTCAAATCAATGTTCTGGAGCTCGTGCTCCCCGCCGATATTGTAAATTTCCCCAGCTTTTCCTTTTTTGAGGCACAATTCTATTGCCTCGCAGTTGTCTTCCACAAACAGCCAGTCCCTGATTTGTTTCCCTTCCCCGTACAAAGGGACTTTTTTTCCAAGCATCAGATTTGTAATAAACAAGGGCATTACTTTTTCCGGGAATTGATACGGGCCGTAATTGTTGCTGCTTCTTGTCACGACAACAGGCAGGCCGTAAGTCGTGAAATAGCTCATTGCAAGAAGCTCGCCTCCTGCTTTTGCAGCGCTGTAAGGATTGCGCGGGTTCAGCCTGTCTGTTTCCTTAAAACTGCCGCTTTTTATCTGCCCGTAAACCTCATCAGTGCTTATCTGGACAAATTTTTCAATCCCCTGTTTTTTTGCCTGTTCGCATAGCACTTTTACCCCAAAAAAATTAGTTTTTGCGAAAGCATCCGCATCCTGAATGCTCCTGTCGACATGTGTTTCCGCTGCAAAATTAATGACTGCATCGCAGCCGTCCATTGCCTTTTCAACAATTGCGGAATCGCAGATATCCCCCTTTACAAATTCATAATCCGGGTTTTTTTCCAAATCCGGCAAATTTTCAAGCCTGCCGGCATATGTAAGCTTGTCAAGGTTCCTTACTTTTATTGAAGGGTTTTTTTTCATGAACAAGCGGACAAAATTGCTTCCAATGAATCCGCAGCAGCCGGTAACAAGTATTTTTTGCATCTATACCTATAGTAACCCATATTTATTTAATATTATAAAAGCCTCTTGTACAATTATCGAATCTGGTTTTCTGCCTGAAGCTGGTTATTGTTTAAAAACAGTTTAGAAAATAACTTTAGTAGTAAAGGACATGAATATTGAAACAATATAACCAGTCCTTTACAAATAGCAAACGGCCAATAAATGTTTCCATATTAATGTCGTTCGCTATAGTATAGTTTTTGTTCCCCAAAGGTGCATTAATGAAGAAAAAAATGCCTTTTCTCTCCGTAATTATCCCGACATACAATTCCGGGGAAAAACTGCTTAAGCTGATAAAATCAATTTTTGCCTCGGGTTATAAAAATTTTGAGGTTATTGTGGTTGATGACTGCGGAACAGACAATTCAATTGAACTCATAAAAAAATATCCCGTAAAAATTATCCGGCTTAAAAAAAATTCGGGACAGTCGGTTGCAAGAAACACTGGCGCCGAGGCGGCAAAATCAGACATTCTTGTTTTTTTCGATTCAGATGTGGTCCTGAAAAAAGACGTCCTTGAAAAATTCGCAGAGTTTTTCCTTGGCCCCGAAAACCAGTGCATTGTCGGGATTTATGCAAAGGAGCCCGCGAACAAGGCCTGGTTTGCAAAATACAGGGGGCTGCTTGAATTTTCGTGGTACCTTGACACTACAAATTTTGACTGCTTTACTCCGGCTTCCGGCGCAATGAGAAGGTCCCTTTTCGACAAAATCGGGGGCTTTGACAAAAAATACAGGCACATGGAGGAAAACGAGATGGGCTATAAAATAATCCAGATCTGCCCGATTGTCCTGCGCAATGACATCCAGGTGCATCACCACTTTCCCACTTTCCAGAAGTGCGCAAGGCTTTATTTCAAAAGGTGCTTTGTATGGACAAGGCTTTTCCTGAAAAGAAAAAAATTTGACAATGCTGCAACAACGGCCTCCGTGGGCTTTGGCGCGCTGGCAGCATTTTTTACCCTGTTTTTCCTCTTGTTTGCCCCTGTTACTGTCTATGCGCTTTACCTTTCAGGGCTTTCTTTCCTGTTTTTCCTTTTCCTGAACAGGGTCACTCTCCGGTTTGTCCTGAAAAACTCCGGATTTCTTTTCCTGCTTTATTTCATTGCGACTAATTTCATCCTGATGATTGTTGTCGGGTTTTCAGCGATTTTTTCCGTGCTCACAGTCCCGTTTTTTGGAATAGAAGAACGGTGGTTAAAATAGGCTTAAAAAATTATTTCAAGATTCTTTCCTCTTTTTTCTGGAAAAGCCCGCCCTATCTTATAATTTTTGTGACTTCGCGCTGCAATTCCAAGTGCATGCACTGCTTTTACTGGAAGCAGATTTCGGAAAGCCGGAAAAAAAAAGAGCTTTCTTTTGAGGAACTGGAAAAAATCGCCAAAAATTACGGCAGGCTCCTCTACCTGTCGATAGGCGGCGGAGAGCCTTTTTTGCGCAACGACCTGCCGGAAATCTGCGAGGCATTCAGGAAACACACGGGAGTTCCCTGGATTACCCTTACTACAAACGGCCTGCTTTCAAAAAAAATAATTTCCGAGCTTGAAAGGGCCCTGAAAAAATGCCCCGACGTTGATTTTACAATCCCGCTTTCAATCGACGGCCTCGATGGAATGCAGGAC
>JAQTPU010000052.1 GCA_028712575.1 Candidatus Iainarchaeum sp. | reverse complement strand
AAGGGTTTTGGCAGAAGCGCTGAAAGCGCCTGGAAAAAAGGTATTGAGGATTCTTGCCACAATAATTGCACTCAAGATTGGAAACGGCAGCAGGCATGAAATAGACGCCATAGAAAGAAAGCTTCTTGAATTGCAGGAAAGGAAAAAATTAAAAGGAATCAAGATTTAAATATTACAAATCCCTTATACAATGCAGTGATTTGGTTGAATCTGGATGTTTTCAGTGTAAGCAGGGCAATAGAGGACAATTTTGAAAAGCCGAACATAATTGTTTCCCTTGCTTTGGTGCTTGTTGTGGCTGCAATTGCCGCAATAAGCTTTCTGATGAACGGCATTGCAGTGAACTGGGCTGCGTTTGCAATAGACAATATCATAAAAAAATATATCCTGTTTTTTGTCCTTGCCGCAATGGTTTTTGCAGCGGGAATGATTTTCAACAGCAAAAACAGCAGGGGAATGCTAATGGGCATTATTTCTTCGCTTGGGCTTGTTTATCTGCTTACTGTCGTGCTTGCAGTAGTGTCGCTTTTTTCAAGGCTTATTTTTTCACAGGAATTTTTCTCCGCAATGCAGAATGCCGCAACAGCAGGGACAACACAGGAACTTGCCGCAACTGCAGCCCTTATGATTGCAACAATGCCGAAAGGGGCGAACTTCGGCCTGTTCATTGCATTTCTGGCAATCGGCGCAGCAATAATGGTCTGGCAATGGATAGTGCTCTATAAGATAATTTCCCACTCTTCAGGGCAGAAGCCCTGGATAAACCTTGCATGCTGGGCAGTGATAATCCTGCTTTTCGGCTTTGCCTCTGCACTTTAAGGGAACACTTTAAATAAGTTTTCCAGAACAATGTTTATTGCCCGAATATTTTGGGCCGGGAAGGTGGTTGTTTTGTCTCTTGAGGAAGAATTGCTTGACCCTTTCAGAAAAAAGAAAAAATTTGAAAATGCCATGGACGATTTTTTTGCGCCCATAAAAATGCCCGAGCACGGCATACGCGCGCCGCTTGTGGATATCCTTGACAGGGGAAAAACCGTGCAGGTTGTTGCTGAACTGCCCGGCATCGACAAAAAAGACATTGACATTGAGGTTACAGACGGGAGCATTGCAATCAAAACATCCGCAAACAGCGAATTCACGCAGGCAAAAAAAAACAGGGGATACTACTTTCATGAAAGGAAATATGCCGGCTTTTTCAGGCAGCTGCCATTGCCGAGCGCGGTTATTGCAAACAGGGCAAAGGCCGATTTCAAGGACGGAATTTTAAAGGTTGAAATCCCGAAAAAGGCAATGCAAAAAGAAAAGCCTAAAAGCACAAGAATAAGGCTGCGTTAGGCAGCCAGTCCCTTTTTTCTTTTTTTGTTTCCTAGTTTTTAGCATATGAAGGCACTTTTGAGAATGCAGAACCTGCAGAAGCGCAACTCATTGAATGCGCGCGAAATTGAACAGAAAAGCCGCATTATCCAGTCAAAGCTTTTTTCACTTGAAGAGTTCAAAAAAGCCGAGAAAATACTTTTTTATGCCGGAGTCAAAAGCGAGGTCCAGACAAGGCAGATGATTCTGGACGCGCTTGCGCTTGGAAAAACAATTGCAGTGCCGAAAAGCGATTTTGAAAAAAAAACAATGAAAGCAATTCGGATTAATTCTCTTGCGGATTTGGAGGAAACAAAATTCGGCCTGCTGGAACCTAAAAAGGGAAAGGAAATCCCGGCCAATGAGCTCGGCCTTGTTATTGTGCCAGGAGTGGCGTTTGATTTGAAGGGAAACAGGCTGGGTTATGGCGGAGGATTTTTTGACAAGTTCCTGAAAAAAACAAAATGCCCAAAAATAGGGCTTGCATTCGAATGCAACATAGAGGAAAGCCTGCCCTCCTCCCCGCATGACGTAAAAATGGATAAAATAATTACTGAAGAAAAAATAGCCGGTGTTTGAAATGAAAATTCTTTTGTTTGGAAGCGGTGGAAGAGAGCATTGTCTTGCATGGAAAATAAGGCAGAGCAGGCACTGCACAAAATTGTTCTGCGCTCCGGGAAATGCGGGAACAGCGCAGATAGCGGAGAATGTTGCGATTAATGCGGAAGACATCCCCGCACTGCTGGAATTTTCCCTGAAGGAAAAAATCGATTTGACAGTTGTCGGGCCTGAAAATCCCCTTGTTGCAGGCATTGTTGATGAATTTGAAAAAAAAGGATTGAAAATTTTCGGCCCTAAAAAAGCAGCCGCAATGCTCGAAGGCAGCAAGGCATTTGCAAAAAAAATAATGCGGAAATACTGCATTCCAACTGCAGAAGCAAAAGAATTCGTTTCAGCCGAAGAAGCGCTTGCTTATTTGCAGAGGCAAAAAATGCCTGTTGTTGTAAAGGCAGACGGCCTTGCGGCAGGAAAAGGCGTGCTGATATGCGGCACACTGCCTGAAGCTGAAAAAGCAGTAAAAAAAATCCTGCTTGAAAAAGAATTCGGGGAGGCCGGGGCAAAAGTTGTGATTGAAGAATTTCTGGAAGGGGAAGAGGCGAGCTTTCTTGCCTTTTGCGACGGAAAAACAGTGAAGCCAATGGCTTCAAGCCAGGACCATAAAAGGGTTTTTGACAATGACAAGGGCCTGAATACGGGCGGAATGGGCGCATACAGCCCTGCGCCAGTGGTTACAAAAAAGATTGAACTGGAAGTTTTGCAGGGCATAATGCAGAAAATAATTGATGCAATGAAAAAAGAGGGCGCAGAGTACAAGGGAGTGCTTTACGCAGGCCTGATGATAAAAAACGGAAAAGCAAAAGTGCTTGAGTTTAATGCGCGTTTTGGGGACCCTGAAACACAGGTTATTCTGCCAAGGATGGAATCAGATTTGGTTGAAATAATGCTTGCCTGCATTGAAGGAAAGCTTGCTGAAAAGGAATTGGAATGGAAAAAAGACGCCTGCACTGGGGTTGTGCTTGCTTCGGGCGGTTATCCTGAAAATTATGAAAAGGGAAAGGAAATATTCGGCCTTGAAAAAGTGGAAAACGCTTTTGTTTTCCAAGCTGGGACAAAAATTGAAAATGGAAAAACAGTTACAAGCGGGGGAAGAGTGCTTGTTGTGAGCGCGCTTGGAAAAAACATTGAAGAATCAATAAAAAACGCATATTCTGAAGTGAAAAAAATTTCATTCGAAAAAATGCATTACAGGAAGGACATTGGGCGGAAAGCGGTTGGAAAAAAGCGCTAATGCACATAATGAAGCTCTTCCATTGTTTCCTGCACAATTTTCGAGAATTCCTTTTCCTTTTTTTCCGCTTCTTCAGTTCCCTCTTCATAATTCTGCCTATCCTTCAGCTCCTTTAACATCAGGCGCACTGCATGCTTGATGAAATCAGTCCTGTTTTCAAAAGAGCTTTCCTTCAGGGCAGAATCAATTTCCTTGAGAAGCTTATCACCCAAACGCAGAGTAATCAATTTATTTGCCATGCAAACATATATACAAATGATATATTTAAGGCTTTCCAGAGACTCAAAATTATGTATACGAGATAAAGCAGTCATTTGTATATACAATTGAATTATAATTTGGCTTAATTTAGTATTTTTGCTTTGTTTCCTTCTATGCGGATTTTGCCTTCTGAAAACAATTTTATGCCCCGGATTATTGCTTCTCCTTCTGCTTTCTGGACTTTTTCCTTTAAGGAGTCCACTGTTTCATCCTCTGCAATCGGAACAGGGGTTTGGATTATTATGGGGCCTGCATCTGCCTCTTCTGTTACAAAGTGCAGTGTGCAGCCTGTTATTTTTGAGCCGAAATCCAGAATGTCCCTGTGCACATTCCTGTCCCAGCCCTTGAATGAGGGCAGAAGCGAGGGATGGATATTCATTGCGCGATTTTTGAATGCATCAATGAAAACAGGGGCAAGGATTTTATTATAGCCTATGAGAAGAACAAGCCCCACTCTGCGTTTCTGAAGCTCTTTTACCAGCCGTAAATCAAATTCTTCCATGCTTTTGAAATCTTTCGGGTTAAGGAAAATCGCTTCAATATTGTGCTTTTTTGCGCGCTCAAGCGCAAAGGCATCTGCCTTGTTGCTTATGAGGCAGGCTATCTCTGCTGAAAGCTTTTTTTCTGCTATCGCATCAATTACTGCCTGAAGGTCTGTTGCATTTGTGCTTGCAAGGATTCCTATTACAAGCTGCATTCAGACACCCGAAATGCGGCTTGCTGCTAAAACAGTGTTTTCCATTAAACAGGCAACTGTCATTGGGCCTACTCCGCCGGGAACAGGGGTTATCCAGGAGGCCTTTTCTTTTGCAGAGGCAAAATCAAAATCCCCGAAAACCTTTTTTCCTTCAAGGAAAATTCCCGCATCAATTACTATTGCGCCCTGCTTCAGGTGTTCGCCTGAAAAAAGATTTTTCTTTCCGACAGCGGAAACAACAATATTTGCCTCAGCAATGCACTCGGGAATATTTGCCGTGAATTTGTTGCAAACCTTAACGGAAGCCCCCTTGTTTGCAAGCAATGCCGCAAGAGGCTTTCCGACAACAATGGAATCGTTTATAATGCAGGCTTTTTTTCCCTGAATTCCAATGCCTGTGTGCTCTATTAATTTGAGAATCCCTTTTGCAGTGCAGGAAACAAGGCAGTCTTTGCCTGCGGATAAAAGGGCGAGGCTCTCGGAATTCAGGCCGTCAACATCCTTTTCAATTGAAACGGAATCCAGGATTTTTTCCCTTGAAATTTGCTTCGGCAGGGGCAGCTGGACCAAAATTCCGTGCACACCCCTGTCGGAATTGAGTTTTTCTATTTCCGAAAGAAGAACTTTTTCTGAAACAGATTCGGGCAAAGAGATTTTTTTTGATTCAATGCCTGTCTGCCTGCAGGCCTCCTGTTTTTTTCCAACATATAAAACAGAATCCGGCTTGTTTCCAACAAGCACAACTGCAAGGCAGGGCACAATGCTTTTTGCCTTAAGTTCTGTTACACTGCGCCTTAATTCCGATAAAATCTGTTCGGATAATTTTTTTCCGTCCAGAAGTTTTGCAGCCATAAAAATGCTCACCCGTAGTTCGGGGATTCTTCTGTAATAGTAACATCGTGCGGATGGCTTTCACGAAGGCCCGCGGCTGTTATTCTGCAGAATTTTGCCTTTGCCTTTAAATCCGCAATTGTTTCAGCGCCGACCATTCCCATTCCGCTTCTCAGTCCGCCCAATAACTGGAAAACCATTTCCTTAACAGGCCCCTTGAAAGAAACAACCCCTTCAATGCCTTCAGGCACAAGCTTTGCCTCTTCTTTTTCTTTTGACTGGAAATACCTGTCTGCAACGTCGGAATCTTTTCTTTCAGTCATTGCGCCGAGAGAGCCGATTCCGCGGTATTGCTTTAGTTTTCTCCCGCCAAAAAATATAACCCTGCCGGGTGTTTCCTCGCAGCCTGCAAAAATGCTTCCAATCATTACGCTGCTTGCGCCTGCAGCAAGAGACTTTACAATATCACCTGAATAACGGATTCCCCCGTCTGCAATAACAGGGCAGTCGTATTTGCCTGCTGCTTTTGAACAGTCAAGGATTGCGGAAAACTGGGGAACTCCAACACCCGCAATTATCCTGGTGGTGCATATGCTTCCCGGCCCTACACCGACTTTTACTGCATCTGCCCCCGCAGCAATGAGGTCTTCTGTTGCCTTTGCAGTTGCAACATTTCCCGCAATCAGTTCTATTCCAAATTCTTTTTTGATTTTTTTAACAGCATCAATAACCATTTTGTGATGGCCGTGCGCAGTGTCAAGAACAAGCACATCTGCCTCTGCCTCAATGAGCTTTTTTGCCCTTTCAAATTCTTTTGGGCTGGGGCCTATTGCGGCTCCTGCCATTAGCCTTCCATCCTTGTCCTTCAAAGCAAGGGGATATTTTTCCCTTTTTTCAATGTCGCTTGCGGTAATCAATCCTTTTAATTTTCCTGAAGAATCAATTATTGGCAGTTTTTCTATTTTGTGCTTGTGCAGTATTTTTTTTGCCTCTTCTGTTGAAACAAATTTGTCGATTGTAACAGGGCTTTTTGTCATTATTTCTGAAACTCTTTTTTCAGGGTCGTTTTCAAGCCAGAGG